>NZ_JBPYDC010000013.1:0-90562 GCF_051847575.1 Psychrobacter sp. 1U2 | reverse complement strand
TTTCTTGGTCATGGTAAACTCCTGTCAATACGCTTAGTTTACCAAGTTTAGTTGTACGGTTTCTTCAGCATAGCTCATAATGATTCAGTGTTTTAGGCAAAGTAAAGCTCTATACTGGTTAAATTACAATGCTACTAGTATTAAACTAGAAAAATTAAGCAAAAATTAGGATGATATATGGCTTACTGGCTGATGAAATCTAATCCCAAATACTTCGGTATAGCCGATCTACAGCGCTTAGGCATCGAATGCTGGGACGGGGTGCGCAATTACCGCGCCCGCAACTTTATGCGTGATGACATGCGTGTCGGCGATCAAGTGATCTTTTATCACTCTAGCGCTAAACCCTCTGGAGTCGCGGGTATCATGAGCGTGGTCAAAGCCGGTTACCCAGACCCGAGCCAGTTTCATCCCGAGCATCGCCATTACGACCCGCTAGCAACCGAAGAGCAGCCACGCTGGTATATGGTCGATCTGAAATTTGAGCAAAAGTTCAAAGAAGTACTACCGCTATCAGAGCTGAAGTTTATACCGGCACTTGATGATTCATTATTACTCAAAAAAGGCTGTGAGCAATTAACGGTGATTCCACTTGAGCCTAAACACTGGCAAGCGATTATGGATATGGCTGAGAGCTTAAAGCTACTATAAATAGCTATTATTATGGCTGTGAACGTTACAATTGGTTCTAAATAAAAAAGGGTTTAAAACTTTATTATTCGTTATTATATGACTTGTAGCCCGCTATCTCTATCATTTTTGTTGGTTTGCTTACTTCTCATTTATCCTATCTCTACCCTTTTGGAACCCCATATGACTCTATCTAAACTGGCTTTATCCACCTTAACAGCAAGTCTACTCGCTATCACTCTCAATGGCTGCGGCGGTA
The DNA here is from genome assembly GCF_051847575.1 of Psychrobacter sp. 1U2. Taxonomy (NCBI): domain Bacteria; kingdom Pseudomonadati; phylum Pseudomonadota; class Gammaproteobacteria; order Moraxellales; family Moraxellaceae; genus Psychrobacter; species Psychrobacter sp. 1U2. Next base: position 89,673 of record NZ_JBPYDC010000013.1, on the reverse strand, counting down.
GCGATGGCGACAAGATCAAAGAGGAGTACGACCGTATTGAAGATCAAGTCAATGAAGAATATGATCGCCTCGAAGACAGTATCAAGGAGGAGTATAAACGAGTCGAAGATAAACTAAGCCCAGAAGAAAAAAGTATGGCTGAAGTATTAGAGTCGGTTTTCTTACCCGAGGACGCTTCTGAGACTCTAGATAAATTCTTGGATAAGCTTACCCCTGAAGGTGGTCGTGGCGGCCTCTATGTTGGGCATTTTGTCGAGCTAAGCGATGGCGACAGTAATGATATCGATATCGGTGCTGTCTACTTTGATATCAGTAAAGCGGGCGCTGGCAGCGTCGAAGGTAGCTTTAGCTACCAGCAAAAAGACTGCCAAGAGAATAATAGCTTGGGTATTAATTCAGCGGTAAAAGTCGATAACTATATAGCGGGTAAAGTGACTGGTAGTCTAGATACTTTGGAATTTTTGGATATAAAGTACGTCAATGACTTAGGTATTGAGACGCCCAACTTGCTTACTACTTTTGCCGGTAGCTTTAAAGAAGATGAAGCGGGCATGCCTTGGCGCGGTAGCTTTGAGTACCAAGACGGTTTGGGCGGCAAAACTCTATCTAGCGGTGAGTACAATTGCGATGTTACTTATACTTTAAGTGACCGCTCTAATTTTACCACTTATGCTCTAGACTACACTAAGGCTGAAATGGCGCTCGATGTCACCGGTGTGGGTAGTCAAAAACGCTTAACTTGGCAAAACCCTATCGGTACTAAGCGCGTCTTAGTGAGTCAAATAGATGTTAATAAAGCTGAGAGTGGCGCTAATGGTTATTCTCGCAACCTCGTTTTGAGCAATAATGAGCAGCAGTTTACCCCTATTATACCTAGCGTTTCGACCAATTATGCTTTTATAGTACAAGCTTTTGACGACAATAATGCTCTACTTGGATACCAAGCTTTGGTTTTAGATTTGCCCGAAAGCTTATAATTTATGTCTGTTAGCGCTATAATATAGGTACATTAATATAAGTTTATTAATTATCATTTCTATACTCGTGTTGAGGTAATTTTATGCCTTTAACGCCGGTTTATTCTTCTTTTTTTGACCCATCAATTCATCGCTTGGATTGATGGGTTATTTTATTTCAATCAGTTGCTAACTATGCCATCCCTAATATCCTTTAAAGACTTCAAAAGCTATAGCCTACGTTTAGGTGTACTAGCGTTTCCTATTTTAATTACTCAGTTTTGCCAAGCTGCCTTAGGCGTAGTAGATGCGATTATGGCAGGTCAAGTGTCTGCGCTTGACCTAGCGGCAGTGGCAGTGGGCTCTGGTATTTGGTTACCACTGTTCTTACTAGCTACTGGTATCTTAATTGCCACGACGCCACTCATAGGTGAAGCGGTCGGCCAAAAAAATCATAGTGATGTGCCTTATATTACTCAGCAGTCTTTATGGACCGCTGCGGCTATCGGTATTATCGGCTTCATTATCGTCAATTTAGCCCCCAATGTATTGCCGTGGATGGGCGTTCCTGAGAATATTCAACCGATAGCGTCGCAATATCTGTTTGGCGTCTCTTTTGGCTTTCCAGCGCTCGCCGTCTATGCAGTACTTCGTAGCTATTGTGAAGCTTTAGGTCGGCCTGAACCGGTAACCATCATTAGTATCATCGGCCTGCTCGCTGATATTCCGCTGAACTACATTTTTATTCATGGTCTATATGGTATGCCAGAGATGGGCGGTGCCGGCTGCGGGGTAGCAACGGCTATTGTCCTTTGGATAAATGTCTTATTGCTGGCGGTGTATACCGCTTTTACTAAGCGAGCACAATTCGCTAATACTCGCTTCTTTTATGCCTTTAGTGCGCCTAATCGTGCTCAGATCGCAAAACTTTTAAAGTTAGGTATTCCGATTGGTGTTTCTATTTTTTTTGAGGCCAGTTTGTTTAGTTTAGGGGCGCTCGTCATTAGCCCGCTTGGCGAGTTGGCAACTGCCTCGCATCAGGTCGCATTAGCCGTTACCTCTCAGTTATTTATGATTCCTATTTCAGTCGCTATGGCACTGACTATTATGATCTCTAACCGCTTTGGTGAAAAGAATTTGCTAGCTTTACGCCACGTACAAGTGACGGGCCTTATTTGGACGGTGTTGATCGCGCTGACGTCTATGTTAGGCGTTTGGCTGTTCCGTCCCCAGTTAGCCGCGGCCTTCACTGACAATCCAGCCGTGCGCGCTCAAGCCATGCATTTATTAATATTTGCCTTAGCTTATCAGCTATTTGATGGCTGGCAGGTCAATGTCGCTGGGATCTTACGTGGTATGCAAGATACGACTGTGCCCATGTGGGTGACGCTGTTTTGCTATTGGATAGTGGCATTACCGCTCGGTATTTATCTAGTGCGCTATACCGATACTGGCGCGCAAGGATTTTGGATGGCTTTGATTACGGGTCTATTTTTGGCTTCTATCTTATTGACTATTCGTCTACGCTATCAGCAAAAACGCTTAACTATAGCATGGTCGCCTTAACCGTTATTCACTATTTATCTTATGCCAAGTAATGACTTTTATAGCAGATATTAAGACATAACATCTAACCTATATTGCTAACACTACTCATTACGTCAATAATATGTAAAAATTTTCAGTTAACAACTGTACATTGATTGCTCATTGCCGCGAAGATAGGTATCATGAGTCATTAATGATTAAATACTTTGTTACACTGTCATTCGTTAAGTGTGGATAAACTGAACGCTATACTTGTTGACTGTCAGCCACATAAATACAAAATTTTAAACCTAATTTTTAAACTTAATTCTTTAAATCTGAGTATAAGGCCCTGATAAAAATGGATATTGAAAAAATACGCACGCTAATCGCCCTTATGGAAGAAAACGAGCTCGTCAATTTAGAAGTTAGCTCTGACGATGAACACATTAGCTTGACTCGTCACTATGATGCGCCAGCGCCCACAGTAATGGCCGCTCCAGCCGCTGGCGCAGCCCCTGCAGCCGCTAGTGCTAAACCTGCGGCCAAAGCTGGTAGCGTTGAGACCTCTCCTATGGTTGGGGTATTTTATACCGCCCCTAGCCCTAACGATCCGCCGTTTATCAAAGTCGGTCAGCAGGTTCAAGCAGGCGACACTTTAGGTATTATCGAAGCTATGAAAATTATGAACCCTTTAGAAGCCACTCAAAGCGGTGTTATCGCTGAGATTTTAGTCGATAACTCTGAAGTAGTGCAGTTCGGTCAACCCGTTATCCGCTACAAAGCTTAAAACGGCACTTACCCTACTCTAGAACGTCTTCGACAAGGATGACCTCATGATAAAAAAACTGCTCATCGCCAATAGGGGTGAGATTGCCCTACGTATTGTTCGTGCCTGTAAAGCCCTTGGTATCGAGACCGTTGGTGTATACTCGACCGCTGATGCTAATTTGATGCATTTACGCTTTGTAGATGAGGCTATCTGTATCGGCAAGCCAAACGCCAACCAGAGCTATCTCGATATCAGCACAATCCTGACAGCAGCAGAGATCTCAGGAGCTGATGCTATCCATCCGGGCTATGGATTTTTGGCCGAAAGTGCTGAATTTGCTGAACGTGTAGAAGAAGCGGGTCTCACTTTTGTAGGCCCTAACGCCGATCATATTCGCCTAATGGGTAATAAAGTCTCTGCCATCAATGCGATGAAAAAAGCTGGCGTGCCAACCGTCCCAGGCTCGGTCGGCGCGGTCACGATGCATAACGCCGAAGAGCAAGCGCGTAATATTGGCTTTCCGTTATTGATAAAGGCGGCCTCAGGTGGCGGCGGCCGCGGCATGCGTGTCGTTGAACGCTTCGATGAATTGGTTGGTCAAGTTCAAGCAGCAAGACAAGAAGCGGAGCTATGGTTCGGTGATGATACCGTCTATATGGAGCGCTATCTACAAAACCCTCGCCACGTAGAGGTGCAAGTATTAGGCGATGGTAACGGCAATGCTATTCATCTATTCGATCGTGACTGCTCGCTACAGCGCCGTCATCAAAAAGTACTAGAAGAAGCGCCCGCTCCTGATATTCCAGATGACGTGCGTGAGCCTATACTACAAGCCTGCGTTAAAGCTTGTGAGCTTGTCAAATACCGCGGCGCGGGTACTTTTGAGTTTTTATTCGAAAATAATGAGTTTTTCTTCATTGAGATGAATACTCGGGTACAAGTTGAGCATCCGGTCACAGAGATGATTACTGGTATCGACGTGGTTGTCGAACAGCTTAAGATTGCAGCAGGCTATGGTCTCTCCTATCGCCAAAGCGAGATTGAGATTCAAGGGAACGCGATTGAGTGCCGTATCAATGCTGAAGATGCTAGAACCTTTGCGCCCTCACCCGGCACGATAACTCAGCTATATAGTCCTAGCGGCGCTGGTGTGCGTTTCGATTCGCACCTATATCCCGGTTACGAGATCCCAAGCTATTATGACTCGTTAATCGGTAAGCTGATCTGTCATGGTCAAACCCGTCAACAAGCCATAGCAAAAACCTTGCACGCGTTAGATGAGCTGATCATTGAAGGGATAAAAACCAATATTCCTTTGCACCGTGACGTTATTTTGGCGGATCCCAATTTTGTCGAAGAAGCACAAAATATTCATTATCTAGAAAATGAGCTATTGCAGTCAACTAAGAAGTCATAGCTTTTTTCATCACTACACTATTCTCGAAAAAACAAAAGCCGCTATTTCCATAAATAGCGGCTTTTTATTGTGGGTATTAATCAAGCGTTTAATTGAAAACTTTGATTAAAAACTTAAGGCAATACTTTTTTAAAGTTCATAAAACACTCTTGACCTTCAGGATCAGCACACCACTGCATCTGATTATCATCATGCTTCAAAAAAGCGATAAACGCTTCATCGCTTTGATCCACTTGGTTGCCTGAGCAGTCTACTTCATTATTATCATAAATCGTTTTTAGCGCAATGATGGGTAGTCCTGTTTCCAGATGATTGACGATGTAACGGCCATAAGTCCATTCGTCACCGCTCACCGCCCACATCTCATTATCTTCCCCAAAATGATATATCTCACGGCACTGCTTCGCATTAGCCGCTGACAGATTCATAGCCAGATCATCGCTTTTCTCATCTACTATAGGATTAGGTGTCACGATACGCTGCTCATCTTGCGCCACGATACCGCCTAACCTACTATCAGATGCTATGTTTGCTTCTTCGCTTTGCTGTACGTTAGACAAAGTGCGCTCAAAGGTAGCATCATCGCTGCTATCGAGTTCGATCTCCCATTGGCCTGCTATAGCTGGACTGATGTGAGTGGTGATCACCGCTTGGCTAACCTGCTGGCCAGGAGTCGGAAAAGTTGACAAAATGCCTGCTAGAGTAAATGAAGCAAATGAGAGGGGTTCCATAATCAGCCTTTATTTATTGTCATTGGCGTTTTAATTAAATTGGCGTTGTAACTAATATTGTAATTAGCCCAGTTATTAAAACTTTAATTCGTATTTTAACCTTCAGCGTAAATCTTTGCCGTTGAAAAGACAAGTAACTTTATGCTTCTCACTGTTTTCTAGCCAGTTAAACGACAGATAATGACGCACTGGTAGAAATGTACTTAGTACTCAAATAACTAATGTTCAAATGATGGGCCGTGCTAAGCTGCCCCATACAAAAAGCGTCACTACTTAATGCTTGAGGCAATGAGTAGTGACGCTTTGAGCTAACAGCTTTGCAGCTAGACTTAATTTACCTACTAATAAAAGCTATGCTGCGCTCGTTACTGAGGATTGAGCAAAAGCAGACAAGGCGCCTTTTAGCATGGCAGAGACGGTGCTGCTACAAGTTCCGATTCCTGAATAGACCTCACCATCAACATTAAGCTGAATATAAGCAGCAGCATTGGCATTAGTTTTATTGTCGTTATCATTGTCGGTATGCTGGGTGCTAATGGCATGCTCTGCATAATTAATGATGTGCAGTGATTTGCCGGTATGATGAGCTAAGCCATCGATAAAAGAAGATAACGGCCCGTTACCGTTGCCTTTAATGGTAATTGTTTCGCCATTCATCTGTACTTGACCATCGAAGAAGACCTCACCGCCTTTATTGCTGACATTGTAGTCAAGTAGATCAAAATCCCCTTGCTGCAAGTAAGTGGTTTCAAAGGTCTGCAAAATCTCATCATTTTGCAATTCTCGCGCTGTCTGTTCTGCTTGCTTTTGTACTACTTTACTAAAGTCAATCTGCATCCAGCGCGGTAAGTTAAAGCCGTAATCCCGCTGTAAAATATATGCCACGCCGCCCTTACCAGACTGGCTATTGATTCGTACCACGTCTTGATAGCTACGACCAATATGAGCAGGATCTATCGGTAGATAGGCCACATCCCAGAAGTTCTCCGTCTCATCAGCATGGTTTTCGTTATAATCAAGCGACTTCTTAATCGCGTCTTGATGAGAGCCGCTAAAGGCGGTAAAGACGAGCTCGCCCACATACGGATGGCGCGGATGCACCGGTAAGTTGTTGCATTCGCTGGCCACTTGGACGATTTCGCTCATGTTGCTAAAATCAAGCTCAGGATCGACCCCTTGGCTAAATAAATTCATCGCCATGACCATAACGTCCATATTACCGGTACGCTCGCCATTACCTAGTAACGTTCCTTCGATACGATCCGCGCCTGCTAGCACGCCAAGCTCCGCTGCTGCTACCGCGCAGCCCCTATCATTATGCGTATGTAGGCTGACAATCACATGCTCACGCTGGGCTAAATTGCGGCAGAAGTACTCTACCTGATCGGCAAATATATTCGGCATAGAAGCCTCAACGGTCGCAGGTAAATTAAAGATAACCTCTTGACCGTTTTGTGGCTGCCATACCTCGCAAACCGCGTCACAGACTTCTACCGCAAACTCGGTCTCTGTCTGACTAAAACTCTCAGGTGAGTATTGAAACACCCACTCTGTCTCTGGATACCTAGCGGCATAGTCCACTAGCAACTGCGCGCCTGCGACTGCAATCTCTTTGATCTCAGCTTGGGTTTTACCATAGACTTTTTCGCGCTGAATACGGCTGGTAGAATTATAAACATGAACGATAGCCCGCTTAGCCCCTTTTAAAGACTCAAAGGTGCGAGCAATTAGGTGCTCGCGCGCTTGTACCAATACTTGTAGCGTGACGTCTTCTGGTACGTGGTTTTCTTCAATCAACTGGCGGGCGAAATCAAACTCAACTTGTGCAGCAGAAGGAAAGCCGATCTCAATATCTTTGAAGCCAACCTCAACCAAAGTCTTAAAGAAACGCATTTTTTGTTCGATTGTCATCGGATCGATCAGGGCCTGGTTACCATCACGCAGATCCACACTTGCCCAAATCGGCGCTTTTTCAATCGTTTTACTTGGCCAAGTACGATCCGATAATAGCGGCGCAAAGGCAAATGGGCGATATTTTTGATAATCAAAGGCGGCATGTTTAGGTGTGATCTTGGCGGTGCGAGTGGTAGTTGCAGACATAACAGATCCTCAGTGGTATAAAAGGTGTCCCTAAAATGAATAGGGTTAGATCGATAGGTTGATAACCTAATAAATTAATGGCTTAAACGAAGAGAAGTAATCCTTAGGCTTAATGTTTAGTGGCATAATAATCTAGTTGCTTATTGCTTAGCTTTATCATAAAACAAAACTACAAGTGATGCCATTATAATAACAAGGTTTGCAAAGTGAAATACGGCTTAATTTGACATAATTACTATCAGTATTAGTGAATAATTCCAATATTATCTTTATAATGAGTTAAAAACCCTAATATTATGACGTAAGATGTATAATATGAATAATAAAGGCTCTGTAACCCAAAGCAATCAACTCGCTACTCCTCTCGATGAGATTGATAAGCGTCTACTGCAGTTATTACAAACAGACGCGCGTATCAGCATCACTGAACTTGCTGAGCATATCAATCTTTCAGCTACCCCTTGTGCTCGCCGAGTAAAGCGCTTAGAAGATAGTGGCATTATTACTGGCTATCACACCCAAACCGATGCGCAAAAATTGGGCTATCCACTAGCGGTGTTTATTGCCATTAGCATGGATCGTCATACCGCCGAGCGTTTTGAGCAGTTTGAGCGCAAAGTACAAAGCTTCGATGAAGTCATCAGCTGTAGCATTGTCACCGGCCGTACTGAAGATTATCTGATAAAAGTGCGCGTGCGAGACATGGCACATTATGAAGAATTTTTATTACATAGACTTAATCGTATCGAAGGCGTGGCACAAGTGCATACTAGTTTTGAGCTGCGAGAGGTCTTTAGTCGTAGCATCGTATAGTTTGTACCGCTTGACCTTAACTTACGAGCGTTGACTGACTTGCTTCATCTGCTGGCTAAACCCTAAAATCAGTATAAATCCGATGATCAAGCCAATACCCGCTACTAGCAATCCACCGTTGAAACTATCCTTTGCACCAGCTAAAGCCACGGTGACAAGCGGTCCTAAGAACTGCCCTACCGCATACGCCAAAGTCGCTAAACCTATCAAAAGATTAGAGTAAGCAGGATTTATGTTCTTGATGATATTCAAAGTCATCGAGACGATACCGACAAAGGTCGCTCCCAAAATAGCCGCGTTGACATATAAGCCCAGCGCGCCTGCGATCCACAACGGTACAAACATTCCTAAAGCCTGTAGTAGAGTCAGTCCTATCAAGGTTTTGGTCTCGCCAATACGCTTAGCCAATGCGCCCCATAGTGGATTCGAGAGCATAGCAAACACCCCAACCACTAACCAAATCAGTAGTCCGGCATGGGTCTGCGTCGGTAGTTGCTGCACCGCCATCACTGGTAAAAAAGTCGCTGAGGTAATATAACCAAACCCTGCTAACACATAGCTCAGTGACAATAATAAAACAGCTCTGCTTTGACCAACCATCGCCTCATACAGCGAACGCTTAAAATTGACATAAGTCTGTTTTATAGAGGGCTGCTGGTTAATTGCTGTATCATTTTGCGAATATCTATCGGGACGAATGGCGTAGAGCAAAACCAGCAAAGGCAAGCTACTCAGTCCCGCTATTAGCCAAATACTATAAAAATGTAGATCAAGACTAAGTAGCCACCAAGTCAGGATGGCTGAGGCGCTAATACCCACACCGATACCGGCATAGTGCACCGTCGATAGTAAGGATCGCTTATGGCTACTGAAGCTTTGGATAATAAAAGAGGAGCCCAATATCATGCCGATACCGCTCGCGATTCCGGCGAATAAGCGGATAATATACCAAAGGCTTAAAGGCAGGTTTGACACAAATAGAAATAAGGTGGTGACGATACTTAACAAAGTACCAAGCATTAAGGCTCGCCACGTCAGACGATGAGGCACAAACATCGCTATCAATGAGCCAATAAAATAGCCCATATAATTAACCGATGCCAACCATCCAGCGATCGTAGTGCTAAGCGAAAGCACGCTCATAATATCAGGCAAGGTGGCGGTAAATAAAAAACGTCCATAGCCCATCACCACGGCTAGGCAATAAAGACCTATCCACGCGATGACGGTTTCATTGGTAATTGAAGGAATAAAACGAGACGGCGATATTTTTAGCATAGCCAGCCCAACATTATGATCAAGCGCTTGAAATAAACCCACGTCATGACAAGGTTCGCTTACGCCAGTTTTTACTCATAACACGCCATCCTTGGTATTCGTACTATTTTCAAAGACTCTAGATAGGGCTTTAACTCGTAGCCATTTACCTCTATTCGCTCACGGTATCGGGTCGACCTAACATGGCGACTCTTTGATCGCTAAACATATCCATATCTGGTGCTAAGGTGCGCATGAAGCGATCAAAATACAACAGCTGCTTGGTCAATAGAGCAAAATCTCGAGGGAAATGAATGCCGTGGCGCTTACCGACCTCGACAATCTCTAGCATCATCTTATTGAGCTCGTCGGCTTGCTCTTTGGTATTAAAAGGGACGCCGCTCGTAAAGGCAATATCTTCTGCCATAATTGTCTGCATCATGCGCTGTAAGTCCGCCGCTAACGAAGAGATATCGACATGACTTTCTTGTTTGGTCATCTCCATATCGACCATACACTGCGCCATTGCCCGATAATCATTATCCTGCAAGGCCTGCATCATACCCATGCAAGCACGCCAGCTCTGCGCTTTTAGCTTACCGACGATACCAAAATCCAAAAAGCCAATACGACCATCAGTCAGTAGCATCAGATTGCCCGCGTGCAAATCAGCATGGAAACTATTGCAGAGCATAAGGCTGGCAAACCAAGTATTCAAGGTATCCGCCATGACTTGTGCTGGATCGTTGCAATACTGGCGCATCGCTCTCTCGTCAATCATAGAGACGCCGTGCAATCGGCTCATCGTCAATACGCGCTTGGTGGTCAGCTCGTCATAGACCTGCGGTGCGACAACTCGCGTATTACCTGACACGCTTAGAAACTGCTGAAAATCACGAATATTCTTAGCTTCCGCAATAAAATCAGTTTCAGCGAGCATGCGCAGGCGTATCTCATCAATAATAGGCGCGATGCTCGCAAACTTCATCGACGGCATGAGCAGCTCAAGCAGCTTAGTTACACCGTGTAGCACCCCTAGATCGGTCTGCATGATTGTCTCAACACCAGGCTTTTGTACCTTGAGCACCACTTCATCACCGTTGTGCAGGCGGGCGACATGCACTTGTGCAATCGAGGCAGAAGCTAATGGTTGCTCTTCGATATCAGCAAAACGATCCTCCAGAGTTAAGCCATCAACTGCGAGCTCTTCAGTTAATACTTGGGCAATATAACTATAAGGCAACGGTGTGGTTTGGTCCAAAAACCCTTGGAAGGCTTCGACGTATTCACGCGGAAACAGTGAAGGCGTACTAGCGATAAACTGCCCTATTTTTATATAAGTAGTACCTAATTGCTCAAAGGTTTCTTTTAGTAGATGCGCGTCAGGTTTTTCACCTTTCGCCACACGTAGCGCTGACAATCCAGCAACGCTTGCGGTCTGACGGATACGGTTGGCGACATTCAGACTATGCTTCAATAAATGCGGACGATATAATTTCATAACGGCTAACTGTCTTAATAAATGATAAGAAAAAGGAGTAGATGATAACAACTAAACGCAGTTGGAAAGGTAAGGATTTATAAAATAGTGGTCATGCCGCAAAGTTATAATACAGCAGTACTCTAACGCTATGATAAAGACGGCTATATGATAAAAGTATTGCCATTAGCTAATCATTGGTAAAACTTGCTATGATGCAACCCGTACAAAATCATAGCGCGCATACCGGACAACTGGTATCTTGACGATAGCCCATCATCCGCTGCTGCATACGGCTACCATCCCACAATAAAAGCTTGCCTGTCAGTGGATTGTTATTTAGTCCTAAATACTGTAGCGCCGCATTGGCTTGCAAATTACCTATAATAGCAGTAGTACTGGCAAGGACCCCTGAATTGGCACAAGTGCGCTCGTCTACTGCCTCGTCCATGGCGATAGCGCCGAACACACAATGATAGCAGCCTGACTGCAGCTGCGGCTCAAACAAAGCCAACTGCCCTTGCATAGCAATCGCTGACGCTGATAGTAACGGAATCTGATAGCGTACACTGATACGGTTGATAATATCGCGAGTCGCAAAATTATCAGTACAGTCTAATAATAGATCAGGCTTGCCAGTAGCTAGTTCTAATAGCTCGTAGGCATTATCTAAAGTTAAACGTGCGACTGTTCCTTTGGCGCTTATCAAAGGATTAATCTGCTTAAGCATCTGCGCAGCGGTTAATGCTTTTGGCGCACCGATGTCGCCTGGCAAAAATAAGCTTTGGCGCTGTAAGTTACTCATCTCAATCACATCATCATCGATTAGATGCACTTGACCAAGCCCTGCCCGCACTAGCGTCTCTGACGCTGGGCACCCTAAGCCCCCGGCTCCAATCATCACGATTCGAGAAGACTTCAGACGCAGCTGCGCGTCAATATCCCAACCTGTTAATAACACTTGCCGAGCATAGCGCAGTAACTCAGCGTCAGTGAGATTTTGGCTATCTTCAGAGGGTAGTTTAGTTGTCATTTTAATTGTCCTAGGGTAACTCGCTCATTACCCCCATAATCCTTAACGGTTTTGATCGCCTCAAAGCCATGATGATAAAAAATATCTCTAACCGCTTCGCCTTGATCGTAGCCATGCTCAATCGCCAGTAAGCCATCTTGCTGCAAGTAATTCGGCGCTTGCTGCACGATATGCTCAATATCAGCTAAACCTTGGTTGGGCGCGCTCAATGCGCTGATAGGCTCAGCTTGTAACCTTTGCAAATGCTCATCAGTCTCGTCAATATAAGGAGGGTTAGAGACGATAATATCAAACAGCTGCTTAGAGTCGCTCGCTAGCTTCTTGTACCAGCTGCTTTGGATGAATTTGATATTATCTACTTGGTTGTCGCTAGCGTTTTGCTTAGCTACGCTTAATGCCCCTGCTGATAAATCAACAGCGACGACTTGCCAGTTTGACTGTTTTAATTCATAAGCAAGACTGATAGCAATACAGCCAGAGCCAGTACCTAAATCTAGCAAACGTTTAGATTGTTTGTTATCAGCAAACGCATGACTCTCAATCCACTCCAGTACTTGCTCAACCAGTACCTCAGTATCCGGCCTCGGTATGAGTGTATGCGCGTTCACCTTAAAATCAAGCGACCAAAATGCTTGATGACCCGCTAGATAAGCCAAGGGTATGCCCTGCTGCATCTTTTCAATGCCAGCATTAAAGTGCGCAAGTTCGCTACTTGTCAGCTGATAGCTGTCATCTGTCATGAGAAATAGCGCTGGTCTATCGATGACATAAAGCAGCCAATCGGTAATCCAAAACGCTGGAACTGCTAAAGACTTTGACAAGGCTAGCGCTTCGATCTTGATTTGCTTTATGCTCTGTATGTGCTGCGCAGTCATAGGCCGCTCTTATGTACCACTTAACATCGATTACAATATAATCCATCCACTATAAATAATAAAAACCTCAACGACTACCTTACTCAGTAGCTCGCGGTGGCTCTTTGGTCTGCGTTAGATTAGGGTTAGCTTTGGCTAAATCAAGACCTTTATCAGTGTCATCATTACTCATACCATCATTATTATCACTATCATAATCGTCATTATCACCAATGATAATATGCTTATCAACGTAATAAATCAGTGCCAAAATAGGAATGCCAAGAGCAAAGGTAAACAAAAAGAAGAACGGATAGCTGGTGCTATCAACAATAGAGCCTGAATAACCGCCTATGACTTTGGGTAATAAGGTCATTAAGGATGAGAATATCGAATACTGCACCGCGGTGAAACGAATAGAAGTCAGCGCCGATAGAAAAGCAATAAACACCGCGCTAGCAAGGCCCGCAGCTAGATTGTCTAAAATAACAGCCAGATACATATAAGGCAAACTACCTGGATGGTAAGTCAGCAAAATAAACAGTAGATTGGTCACACAAGCGAGTACCGCACCGACCATCATCGCGCGCATGATACGCATTTTTTGTGCCAACAACCCGCCCAAAAAACCACCGCCGATCGCCATGACAACACCAACTAATTTCACCGCATTAGCGATATCGACTTTGGTAAATTGCATATCTTGATAAAAAACATTGGAGATAACACCTGCGACGATATCAGAGATACGGTAAAGACCAATTAAGGCTAATAACAGCAAGGCTTTTTTGCCATAACGACGAAAAAAATCAGCGATAGGCTCGACCCAAGTGACGCGTGCAAATTCTGGCGCTACTAAGTTTGCTTTGACCAAACCATAACCTATACCTATAGCCGCGGCCAGACTAACCGCCATACGTATCACTTCGAGCAAGAACCCTGTGAATACGCCTTCGACCACAGGTAATACTGCGCCTACATTGGCAAATACCAGCACAAACCCTATCACAGAAATCGCGAATACTAACACCAAACGCGTGTAGTCAGACGTCTCACGCTGCACTAGCACTTGTTGGCTGACAGGCTCATGAATGATTAAAGTCGTAATCACCCCAACACCCATGACGCCCGCCATAATCCAATAAGTATTGCGCCAAGCCTCGTAGCTATACAGTGCCTCGGTTGAGCCAAAGTAGTCCGCTAAATACAAAGCGCCCGCGCCAGCAACTATCATCCCTAAACGATAACCGGTGACATACATAGCCGATAGTACCGCTTGCAAGCTTGGCGGCGCCAGCTCAATGCGATACGCATCAATGACGATATCTTGCGTCGCTGATGAAAAGCCTAATAGTACCGCGCCTACCGCCATCAAAAATAGACTGCCTTCATTAGCGGGATTGACGGCTGCCATAATACAAATAGCGGTGATAATAAGTAGCTGCGAGACTAATATCCAGCTGCGTCTGCGTCCGAGCATCTTAGTCAATATCGGCAGCGGTACCGCATCGATAAGCGGCGCCCAAATGAACTTAAAGGCATAACCTAGAGCGGCCCAACTGAACATGGTCACCACACTACGGTCAATCCCTGCTTCGCGCAGCCATAAAGAGAGACTGGAGAAAATAAGTAAAATAGGGATGCCCGCCACAAAACCCAAAAACAGCATGATAATGGCACGGCGATCGAGATAGGCCTTTAGGCTCTCGCTCAGTGATTTCTTGGCGGCAGGTGGCTTAGGAGGTACAGGTTTGACAGTGGACATAACGACTCACCAAACTTAGGTTTTAAAGAGAGGACATAAGAAAATTGAATAATGGTACTTGAGAACGGTATCGATGACTAGATGTTTTTTAATTAACTTGCCAAACCTTCCTCTATCTCAATCTTAATCATCTAAACGTTTCTAAACGTTGTGCTGCTGTGTCTTAAACTCTCAGAACTATTAATGCTTTATTACCAAAATTTGTAGTAATTGAAGAATGAAAGCTTAATCGGCATTATGCCAAAATAGCATAAATAGATATCTATCTAGTATATACAAGAATAATAGCTTTGTTTTAAACTAATCGCTTGTGAGATTTAAGATGGTTTAGTACCGGTCTCAATACCTTTAGTAAAGAGTTTGTGATTTAATGACTAATCTAAAAGTATTGATAGGTTTTATTTGAGGAATAGATTATGGCAATCGACGTAGTAGTCAATCAGCGACACTTGCAAATTCAGCTTAAACAGCTTGAGACTGTTTGGCATACCGTCATCAACGGCTATAATTTGAGCCAAGCGGCAACCGTGCTGCATACCAGTCAATCGAGCCTATCAAAGCACATCGCCGCGCTTGAGAACCAACTAAAAACCGATGTGTTTATTCGTCAAGGCAAGCGTCTAACCGGCCTTACCGATATGGGCACCGCGCTACTGCCCCATATCGAAGCTATCTTTGCTGAGATTCGCACGATTGAAAACCTCAGCCTTGATTATAATAACCCCAATACCGGTACGCTAACGATTGCCACTACTCATACGCAAGCGCGTTATGTTTTGCCACATGTGGTTAAAGCCTTTAAAGAGCGCTTTCCTAAAGTGAATTTAATTCTGCAGCAGGCTGACCCTGAGACTATCGCGCAGATGGTTATTCGCGGGCAGGCTGACATTGGTATTGCTACCGAATCTTTACTACATAATAACTATCTACGCTGCTATCGCTACTATGATTGGACGCATCGCATTATCGTTCCCAAAGATCATGAGCTCGCAGGTTTAGAGTCTATCGACTTACCGACGCTTGCCAGCTACCCTATTGTCACTTATCATGGCGGTTTTACCGGTCGCGGTTCAATCGACAAGACCTTTAGCGATGCAGGCCTTGAGCCTGATATCGTGCTAGCGGCTCTTGATGCTGATGTGATCAGTACTTATGTTGGGTTAGGTTTAGGTATTGGGATTATCGCTGAGATGGCGTTTGAGCCAAGTCACTATCATAATCTTACCGCTATACCGGTCGATCATTTTGGCCGCTTTACGAGCTGGATGGCGGTGCGTGATGACGCTGAGGTTCGCCAGTATGGTCGTGCTTTTATAGAGCTGTGTCAGCAGCAATTTGATCACAAAGGCGTGGTTTAATAAAACCTTTATAGGGTGCGACCTTGCCATTTTAGATTTGTTACCCTCGTTAACACAGCCCTTTATAAACTTATGACCTGCCCCATTATATAGAGTATCAAGCGCTCAAGCTTTGTCTTAGCCGTCTTAAACGATAATAAAAAAGACTGCCTAAAGCTTATTAACGCTTATTACTACTTAATAATAGGTGAGATATGACTAACAGTAATACTGATACCATTCCTTTATCATTTTTAGATTTAGCTCCCGTACCCGAAGGTAAAACAATAGCTGAAGGCATCGCCCAAACCGTGCAAACGGCACGAAAAGCGGAAGAAGTTGGCTTCAATCGCTATTGGATGGCTGAGCATCATAATATGGCAGGTATCGCGAGTGCCGCGACTTCCGTTCTGCTATCGCACATCGGCAGCCAGACTGAGCGTATCCGTATTGGTGCAGGTGGTATTATGTTGCCAAACCATGCGCCGCTTGTTGTCGCTGAACAATTCGGTACTCTACAAGCATTATATGGCGATCGCGTGGATTTGGGCTTAGGCCGTGCACCGGGTACTGATGGCGCGACCTTTCAGGCGCTGCGTCGGCAGATGAAAGATGCCGAGCGCTTCCCGCAAGATGTGCAAGAGCTGATGTATTTTCTTGGTGATAATACCGATAGCAGTCCGGTTCAAGCTTTTCCTGGCGCTAAATCAAAAGTACCCGTATGGATATTAGGCTCTTCGACTTTTGGTGCGACACTAGCGGCGCATCTAGGTCTGCCTTATGTGTTTGCTTCTCACTTTGCCCCACAGATGATTAGCCAAGCCATCAAGGCTTATCGCGACAACTTTAAGCCTTCCGCTTATCTCGATAAGCCTTACTTAATGCTAGCGGCAAACTTACTGTTAGCGGATGACGATGACACGGCGAATTATCACTTTACTTCAGCACAGCAAAGCTTTGTACGTCTGCGCCGCGGTGAAAAAGGCCAAATGCCAAAGCCTGTTGCCGATATGAGTACTATCTGGAGCCCCAGCGAAAAAGCGATGGTCGATAATGCGCTATCTGTGTCATTTATAGGATCTGTGGAGACGGTTCAACCAAAGCTTGCTGAGTTTATCGAGAGCTACCAACCTGACGAGCTCATTGTTACCGCTAACGTTTATGACCAAGCGGCGCGTCTACGCTCACTTGAGCTCACCCCTCAGTTAAATTTGTTTACTTTACAAGGTGATGCAGCCGTTGCATAATAATTAAAAGCCTTAATTGGAAACCTGACATGGAAGCTACTCCTGTGATCGCTGCATCGTTGTTTATTGGAAGCTCTATATTTTTGTATATAGTCGCTTTTATTATCGTTCTAGTATTTTTTGGCTATTTAACTTATCGTGTCAGCCCAAAAGGTAAAGCTCGGCGTGAAGAGCGACGCAATCGTAACAAGCGCCATTAAGTAAACTCTTTAATTTTAGCGTAAATAAAACCTCCTGCTCGCTAGAGCAGGAGGTTTTATTTATACTGTGGAAAATTTTATATTAACCTGTTAGCTCGTGTTAACTGCTATTCATTTACCCCTATTAGTGTTCATCCTACCTTTATAATAGTATACAAAACCATTGACGCTCTTTAACAGGTTGATGTAGTCAGGACAACACATCGTACTAATAACGCTTAGGATATTTTATATGATAAATGTAGGGCCGAATAACTATACAAATACTAGACCATCTGTTGTTTTGTGCGCTTTGATATCAACGTGATACATCTCACTTAACTGATCTGCCGTCATCACCGTATCAGGTGCGCCTTGTGCTATCACCTCCCCGCCATGCAGCAATACTACCTCATCAGTATAACGATGCGCATGGGTCAAATCATGCAATACCACTAAGATGCTTTTGCGCTCGTAACGCACAAGATTATGCAAATACTGTAATAAAAAACGCTGGTGGCGAATATCTAAATGATTGGTAGGTTCATCAAACATCAGTACGCTTGTGTCTTGCATCAAGGCGCGGACAATAGCTAAGCGCTGTTTTTCACCACCTGATAAAGTCTGGACGCGCGCACTCAATAAACTAGTTAATTCAAAGTCATGCAGCAAATGCCGAGCGCGATTCACATGCGCAGTCTTTGGGCGCTGATACCACGCTAGATTGGGCGTCACCCCAAGCAGCGCATAATCTAGCACCGTCAATGGCAACTCAAAGCGCTCATGCTGCCCGACCCAAGCAATGTGCCCTGCGCCTAATACCTCATCCATCGATCGACCCTGAATGGTGATTTGACCGGATGTGGTCAAGCCGCTGCCAGTATGCTGATCTAAAATGGTATGTAGCAGGGTACTTTTACCTGCACCATTTGGGCCAATAAAAGCTACTAGTTTGTGGCTAGGTATCGTAATCGCATTGACGCTTAGCAATGTCTTATCGCCGTGCGCGATATGCACGTTTTGCATGGTTAACAGCTCATCACCGTCACCTAAATCAGCAAAATGATCTGTAGACGCTTTATCAGTGGTAAAAAAAGAAGGGAACATGACGACTCCTATTCCTTGTAAATGGCTAAGTGCTATCAATAGCTAGCGCTAGCGGCGACTGCTACGCACAAATAACCAGATAAAAAATGGCCCGCCAAGTAGCGCCAGCACAATGCCCACGGGCACATCGATCGGATACGCCACGTGCCTTGCTGCGCCGTCAATGACTAATAACACCATCGCGCCAAGCCAGCCTGACCAAATCATAAGGCGCATACGCCCGCCGCCAAATAGTATCGCTAAAAGGTTAGGCACCATCATACCGATAAACCCAATGACACCTGCTAGCGACACTGCCGCCCCTGTCAGCAGTGCCGAGGCCACCACCACCATACAGCGTACCACGCCCACTTTTATCCCCAAAGACTTAGCGGCGCTCTCTCCTAACATTAGGCCATCAAGCTGACGTCCTAATGGCAGTAGAATCAATAAGCCCAATATCATCGAGATAATCGAGTATCTAAGCGGCACAAATCCCGCCTCCGCCATACTGCCAGACAGCCAATTGGTCGCGGATCGCAGTACCATATCATCAGACATGAATAAGATTAGGCTAACTACTGCCGCACAAAAGGCGCTAATCACAAAGCCTAAGATGAGCAGCCCCATCTGTCCCCCGCCCAAAAACCGGTGACAACCTAAAATAAATAAACAGACGATCACACTTCCGGTAAAGGCAGCAAAAGGAATACCAATACCACCAATTCCAAAAGCAAGCATCAATACCACGCCCAATGCCGCACCACCGGAAGTGCCAATAAGGCTAGGATCTGCTAATGGATTCTCAAATAATGCTTGTAATGCCGCCCCGCTAACGGATAGCGCCATGCCCACTAATAAAGCAGTCACCACACGTGGATAACGCAGTTGCCAAATAGTCTCATCAAGGTTCATCGGGCTTGACCATTCACCAAAGCCAATGCCTAAAGCCAACCAAATGAGTAGCGCTGAGCCCAAAGCTGCTAAGATGTAATAGACACTACGCTTATATTTACTAGGAATATTGAGCGCGCCCACACTTGGACGGCCATGGCTTTTAGAGGTGGCACTGTTTGACATAAGGGTATCGTCTATAGCGTAATAAATGAGAAATTAAACCGTGAGATCCGTAAAATGAGTGTTTAGAGCGTCCATTATTTTGCCGTATTATGTAGCGACTTAATAACCTCTGGAGAATTTAGACCGTAGCGCAAAAACTTATCGGCAGGCCAGAACTCAACCTTGTTATTTTTGGCAGCATTGCTTACGGCAATCTCAGGACGCTTGCTAAACTTATCGACGCCGCCGATGACTTTTTCGTTATGATCGGCGATGATAACCACATCAGGCTTGGCAGCCAGCCAGCCTTCACGCGACATGGGTTTGAGCCCTGAGACATTCGCGGCATTAATACCACCAGCACGGCGGATTAGCTCATCTCCCACCGTGCCTTTGCCTGCGACAATGCGCCCATCATAGCTTAAGATATAGCGTTTTCCTGTTTTTGCTAACGGCTGCATATCCTGAAACCAACGGTTTGCAAGTTTTGCACTCTGCTCGCGTTTGCCGACATAGATACCTGTGGCTTTGATGCTATTGGCAAAATAATCAACGCCCTCTTTTGGCGCAACATTGGCGGCTTTGACGCCCAAGTTATTTAAGCGCTTATAAACGCTAACTGGTTGCACCATATAACTGCCCAGTACCAAATCTGGCTTAACTGCTAAGACAGACTCAGCAGTGATATTGCGGTGCATACCTACTTGTGGTACCTCTTTTAAGGCAGGATGACTGTTGGTGGCGTCCTTACCGACCAGCTTATCGGTCGCGCCTAGTGCGACGACGACGTCTGCCACATCAGGACTCATGGCAACGATGCGCTCATAAGCTTGCGCGGATAAGGTCGGCAGCGCGCAGAGGCTGGCGAGAAGGACAGATGATATAAAACGTGTGCGAGAAAAAGTGGAAGATGATAATTGAGCGAACATAAACGTTCCTTGTAGCGTTTAACAAACAGGCTTATTTTGGCATCGCAGACTGCCGTTTTGTATTGCTTGAATCTTGATCACCATATTTAATAATGGTGGCGGCTTGTCTGCGTTATTTTTATTAATAAAGTTATGGTAAGCTAATATTTAAGTAGCTTATGCGATGGCTGCTGCCTTTTGTTCATACTCAGCCACGATATCAGCGGTGATTTTTTGCCATGCTGTAAGCTCGCTTGTGCCCTCCATACGCTGACCAAATACGGTCAAGATGCTAGTACCATACTGATCAAAACCTTCGATACAGGTGACAATACCATCAGCGGTTGGACGCTTTACGCACCACAATTGCGCTAAGGCTTGGTCTTTTAGATGCAAGGTGAAGTCATTATGACTCTTATCTAAGATATTGATCCAATCACCCATACGTTTGATGGTCTTAACCGTGCCGGTCTGAATTTGCACCAATCCGCTATTGCCAACAAAGATCATAATGGGACACTCGCTATCGCGCGCTTGCTCAAAAACAGCGGTCACCGCATTAGTACTTAATTGGTATGCAGCCCCTTCAGGCGCCTGTATATAGCTACTGGCGCGATCAATCTCAAGCTTATTCAAAATATGATAAAACTGATGCACGTCCGTCATTTTGCGCCATCTACGCTGTAGTTTGTCACGATTGTCATCATTTAATTCTTTGTATTGCCAAGCTTTTGGTGCGACGGCTTGCTCAATCATTAGTTCAGTCACATCAACTGCTTGCGCTTGCTCATCAACCATCGCTTGCCAGCGCGAAATATTATCTTCGCTTAATTCACGTAAAAATACATTATCAATCGCCGCGCCCTGCTCATCAAAAAACTGAATGCTATAAGAGGGATTACCGCTATTAAGATCGGTTATGGCAAGCATGTGCTGCCAGCGCCACATAAAGAAACGCAGGTCAAGACCACCAACATTAAGCGCGATGCCCATTTTTTCGCCGATTTTTAGATTGTGATATAGCGCAGTTTTTTCATGAACGGCTAAGGCGTTACGCACGATGCTCTCAACCGGACCAAAACTCTCAAATTGCTCAAGCACCTCTCTACATTGACCACCAATATACTGGCTATGCGGTGAGGCAAGTAACAACTCAAACTCACTCACGCCCAATGCTGCTGAGCCTTCGGTGGGAAATAACATCGGTGTGTTGGCTTTTTTGTCTTGATAGGTCTGCCAAAGTGCGATGTCTTTTTGGACCAGTTGAATGGGGTGAGTCATGGTCGT
This sequence comes from Psychrobacter sp. 1U2, assembly GCF_051847575.1. NCBI lineage: Bacteria > Pseudomonadati > Pseudomonadota > Gammaproteobacteria > Moraxellales > Moraxellaceae > Psychrobacter > Psychrobacter sp. 1U2. Next base: position 67,865 of record NZ_JBPYDC010000013.1, on the reverse strand, counting down.
CTCCTCTATTAGTCAAATATAAAAAGCGGCGTCTCCATGCTTATTTTTTAATAAAATATGCGAGCGCTCACTGACAAAACGCATTATGACCAACTTTTTTTAATTTGTAAACGATAATAATTATTATTTACATGTTGATAATCAATATCATTTATATTAGTCTATGCTGACTTTGTTACTCGAAATTAAGACTTATGTAACTTTCATTTACTCGATTCACCCTACTTTTACTGTGTAATCTTATGCCAACATCCAATAATTTTAATGTTAACTACCATCCTTTGAGTGCCGCTATAGCGCTTGTATTAGCCGTTACTATGGCGTCTACCGCGCAAGCGTCAGACTCTCATCAGCTCAATAGCCTTGCTGATAGCGAGCAAAGCTTGGCAGATAGCGCCCTACCTAGCACCACACTTGATCCCATTGTAGTGACTGCTACCCGTTCAAATCGAACACTCAGCGACGCCCCTGTCAAAGTAGATGTCATTAGCAGCAAACAAATCGAGGAAAATCATGCGCATACGCTAAAAGAGGCGCTAGAATTGTTGCCTAACGTTTATCTTAAGCAAGTGCATGGCAAAACCGGCTACGAGATCAGTATGCAAGGCTTTACAGGCGATCAGGTTTTGGTATTGATCGATGGGCTGCCTATTACCGCAAGTACAGGCTCGACGGTCAACCTTAATCAGTATATGACCATGGATATTGAGCAAATTGAGGTGGTTCAAGGGGCGGCATCAGCCCAGTTTGGTAGTGCGGCGATGGGGGGAGTGATTAATATTATTACCAAACCCATTGGCAAAACTAAAGCTTACGTCAATACTGAGCTTATAACCAATGGCGATCAAAACCCATCGGGTGATAGTGTGGATGCCAATAAGCGCTTTATCGCTGCCAGCATAGAAGGTGCACTTGATCCAGCGCAGCGCGTACAAGCCCGTCTGTCTGCCTCTTATTTAGATGATAATGGCCTAAATGTCGATACCGCGCGCTGGTCACGAATCAAAGATGCTAGCGAACAAACCCAGGTAACAGGGCGACTAAGCTATAGCCCTGATGACCGTACTAGGCTTACGCGCTCCCAGCTGTGGGCTGAGGCGAGCCATTATAGCGAAGACGATACCAGCCGCTTTAATCGCCGCGTGGCGCAAAATATTTTTCCGCAGCAGCGTGAGGAGTCGATCACCAAGACCCGATTTAGCACCGGTGGTAGCACCGATATCCACCTTAATGATGATACCCAAGCTTATCAGCTATCCGCGCAAGCGCTATATGAGGACTATCAAAGCGACTCAGATACCACATCAAATGGGGTGCTGTCATCAGCGCGAAATACAGACATCACCACCGCGCTAGGTCAGACTCAGCTTGATTTACCGGCTATCACTCTATCAGATGCACATACACATTTATTACAAGTGGGCGGACAGGTGCAGCGCGACACCCTATCGCAAACCAAAAATCAGATTAGCGAGCTTATCAGCGATGAGGTTAGCCGTGATGTGGGCGAGCTGTATGTGCAAGATGACTGGCTGATTGGCGATAATTGGGAGATACTCACCGGCATTCGTTATCAGGATGATCAAGACTTTGGCGATCATGTCGCGCCCAAAGTGGCGGTCAAATACAACCTTATGGACGCAAGCAGGCGCGATCATATCTTTCGCGCGAGCGTCGGCAGCGGCTACCGTGTGCCCAATCTAAAAGAGCGCTATTACGTCTTTGATCACAGCAACTTGGGTTATAAAGTAATGGGCAACCCTAACTTGCAGCCTGAAACATCGACAAGCTATCAAGTCGGCTATCAAGGGCAGATCCGTGATGATTTAAACCTATCAATCAACGGCTTTTATAACGATGTGGAAGACTTGATCCAAACTGATAACGAAAACGCCATTATCGAAAATGGCCTCAGTATTTTTCAATATACCAACGTCGATAGTGCCTACACCTATGGCGGCGATATTGGCATCGATTGGCAAGTGAATGATCGTGCCGCGCTGCAAGCCACATACGCGTATTTAAAAACTAAAAACAAGACGACAGACAGCGAGCTGACTTATCGTCCTAATCACAAAGTCATGCTGGCACTTGATTATCAATTGAGTGATAAATTACAGCTTATCCCCAGACTGAACTATGAATCCAAACAGCTCATTGATACCGCCGCGCAGTCCTACTCACCCTCATGGTGGACGCTTGATAGTCAACTCAATTATGACGTTAATAATAATTTAAGTGTTTATGGTGCGGTGAATAATATCTTTGATGTCCAGCGTGATGTGCGCGACCTCAGTGATTATCGTCCGATCGATAATCGTGAGTGGCTGATTGGTGCACGCTACAACTGGTAATAACACGCCCTTTAATTAGCAGACTTTTTAACCTTTACTTTCACCGTTGTACTTTTATCGTTGTATTTTACAGGAGCTTTTTATGTCATCTTATTTACCCGTTACCAAAACATCTGTATTAACTACACTCAGTGCTGGCATGCTACTAGCGTTAACCGGCTGCGGCAGTGATAGCGACAACAGTAGCAGCAGTGGCGGTTCAACAACGACACCGCCTACGACCACAGCGAGCTTTAGTCAAAGCGCTGAATGGACGATCAGTGGCGATAGTCTGACGCCAAACACGCAAACCTGCTTTGATTTTGATACTGATAGTGAGGTGGATTGTAGTAGCGCCACATGGGATGTTAAATTTGACAATCAAACGCGCGGGGTCAATCTTTGGTCAAATAGTGGCATATCAGGTGACGGTGATGGCGGCGTGTTTGGATTGATGGATTGGTCAGAGCTACTCACTTATAACAACGGTGTACAAGACCCAAAAACCAGCAGCGACATCACGCACCATTATAATGAAGATAAGAGCGGCGGAATTTTCGATAATAGCTTATGGTACGCTTACAATATAGCAGAAGATCATAAGCTATACCCTAATAACCGCGTGTATCTGATCACAACTGACCATACCGATGCGGCAACTGTCAGCAGCGTCCAGCAGCCCATTTATGCCATGCAAATAATCAACTACTACAATGAAGCCGGACTATCTGGCAACCCAACCGTGCGCTGGATTGACACCGCTATGCCGCGTGCCAACCAAGTCAAAACCAAAACCATTAACGCCACCAGCAACACGGATTGGACTTATCTGAACCTAAAAACTGATGACATCGTTAATGACGCTGCAAAAGAATGGCATGTAGCCTTTAGACGCGACAGTGTCAAACTAAACGGCGGCGCATCTGGTAATGACAAGGTAGGCGGTTTTATCGCCAACACCCCAGACGGCTACTATGATGATAAAGGTGAGGCGATCAAAGCTAAGTTCATGACTAATAATGAAAAGCAGAGTCTCGCAAATTTACTTAACGTCGCCGGCTTTGACACGCCTAAATCAGCACGCAGCTGGGTGGTTGATAGCGATAGCTCAGACCTAAACCCGGGTTACATTGGCACTTATCCAAACCTTGATTATGGTTGGTACACTTATAATGGCATGACCCATCAGCTCAGTGCGAAACCTACTGATACCGCTCAAGGAGCGCTGATTCGCTCAAACAGTGGTGACAGTTATGCGCGCATGCGTCTGGCAGAGATTAATTATCCTGATGCTACTAACCAAGCGACCTCTTGGGTGTTTAAGTTTGATGTACAGCCCGCTAATTAACTAAAATGATTCATTAGTTTGTTGAGAACAAAACTTTATAAAAACGAATAACTAGCCATATCCACTATGGCTGGTTATTGCTGTCTTAAACGATAAAACTTTAAGTTAAAACCTAAGTTAAAGGACAATCACCTAGGCTATTTATGGTCGGGCCTTTTTACCCACTTGCCATCATCATTTTTATGATAGACGTTTTCGACTGCGGCCCATGCAGTTGCAAACTGGCGCGACTCATCTTCGTATTGCTCGCTTGCGCTATTAAAAGCGGCTTGAAAAATCTCTTGTGCATGTTTAGGTAAGTTGTCTTTTACACTATCAGGTAGGTCAGATAATTTATCGTACGGCATAATATTTTCCTTTTTTATTTCAAACGTTAAGTTATATTAAAAAGGAAAAGACCATACCACTATAAGTTTTTAGTTAAAGCCTGTAAGCTTTTATAAATGTAAGGTTTTTAGATGATACTTCTTATCAGTACATCTACATCAATCCAAACGTTCGCAATACCGCCGCTCCAATCGCCATCCCAAACAATCCCACCACCGTCGTGAATGCCAAGATATTTGCCGCTAAGATATCATTACCACCCATCGCTTTGACCATCACATAGCTCGCTGCTGCAGTTGGCGATGCGACCATCAGAAACAACACCCCCATGTGCACGCCCGTCAAACCAAAAGCTAAACCGATAGCGATAGCGAGTAGAGGCGCGATCACGATGCGACCGATACTCGCCTGCATCGACAAACCTGAAAGACTAAGCATCGCTTTTAGGTTGATACTCGCGCCCGCACAAAGTAGCGCGAGCGGCAACGCCACTGCTGCGAGTAAATCACCGGTATGATGAATGACTAAAGGTACAGGCGGTAGCGGCAAAGCCTTATAAATAAAAGCGGCTAGTAGCGCTAAAATAAGCGGATTAGTAAATACCTTTTTTATCACCATCAAGCTGCGGCTCAGGCGGGTATCATCTAAGCTTTTGGAGACGCGGCTGAGAGTAATGACCGCTAAGATATTAAACAAGATAGTCACGATGCCCATATAGACCGCGCCGATACTCAGGCCTATCTCGCCATAAGCGTTGGCAACGGTTGCAAGGCCAATAATCGCCATGTTGCTGCGAAAGATACCTTGGACAAACACGCCTTGATCGGCACTATCCGTGATAAAGCGCTTGGCATAAATCTCGCTGCCAAAAAATAAAATAAAGGTGACGACAATTCCTGCCGTTATCAATGTAATTTGTTTAGCATAATCAACCTCGCTATCGACCACACTAAAAAATAGTAAAGCTGGCAAGCAGTAATTAAAAACAAAATAAGAGGCTTGATCGATAAACGCTTGGCTGACTTGTCCGCGTTTTTTCATAAAAAAACCCAACCCCATTAAGAAGAGGTTGGGCAATACGATGGTAATAGCAAAAATAACCGCAGCGATCATAAATGACTCACGTCAATAAAACTTAAGGATAAAACCTATGACTCCAATGCCGACTTAGCTTTTTTCTGCTTTTTAACTGTCATCGCCAGCAACTGGATGGCAGCAGGTGTAACCCCACTAATACGTCCTGCTTGTGCTAGCGTGGCAGGACGGACTTTGCTAAGTTTCTGTACAATCTCATTCGACAGCCCAGAGACAATATTGTAATCAAAATCGAGTGGTAGCGCGGTATTCTCTAAGCGCTTCATCTGTGCGATATCTTCTTGCTGACGATCGATATAACCGGCGTATTTGACCGAGATTTCAATCTGCTCCCCGACTTGCGTATCGACTTTTGAATCGGTAATAGCCGCGATATCAGCGAAGTTAATTTGTGGGCGCTTTAGTAAGTCATAAGCGGTTGCTTCTTTAGATAACACTTCCCCGGTTTGCGCGGCGACTTGCTTACCTAAATCATTAACAGGGGTCGCCCACATGTCTTTAAGACGCGCGGACTCAGTAGCGATGGCTTCCATTTTCGCTTGATAAGCCTCCCAGCGCTCATCTTCGACTAAGCCTAATTTGCGCCCCGTTTCCGTCAAACGCTGATCAGCATTATCTTCACGTAGTAAAAGACGATACTCAGCGCGGCTAGTAAACATCCGATACGGCTCAGTGGTGCCATGAGTAATCAAATCATCGACGAGCACACCCAAATAAGCCTCATCACGGCGCGGCGTCCAAGTGTCATAATCGCTATTATCCGTTGTTTCTAGTGCCGCATTCGTGCCTGCTAGTAGCCCTTGTACACCGGCCTCTTCGTAGCCTGTGGTACCATTGATTTGACCGGCGAAATAAAGCCCATCTATTGACTTAGTTTCCAGCGTCGGCTTGAGATTTTGCGGATCAAAATAATCATACTCAATGGCATAACCAGGACGAGTAATATGCGCGTTCTCAAGACCTTTCATACTATGAATAAACTCTAACTGTACATCAAACGGCAAGCTGGTTGAGATACCATTTGGATAGAGTTCATGAGTCGTGAGGCCTTCGGGCTCTATGAAAATCTGATGGCTGTCTTTATCAGCGAAGCGGTGGATTTTATCTTCAATCGACGGACAATAACGCGGGCCAACGCCTTCGATCTTACCTGAGAACATTGGCGAGCGATCCAGACTCTCACGAATGATGTCATGAGTACGCGCATTGGTATGAGTAATATAACAATTGACTTGCTCAGGGTGCATGCCAACATTGCCCATATAACTCATCACCGGTAGCGGCGTATCGCCCGGCTGTACGGTCATGACGCTAAAGTCCACTGAGCGCGCATCGATACGCGCAGGTGTTCCCGTCTTAAGGCGGCCAACAGGTAGCTTGAGCTCACGCAGACGATCGGCAAGCTTAATCGAGGGCTGATCCCCTGCGCGTCCACCTTTAGAATTCTCAAGGCCGATATGTATGACCCCGCCTAGGAAGGTTCCTGAGGTCAAAATAACCGTCTGGGTTTTAAAAATAATACCGGTTGAAGTCACAACAGCGGTCGCCCGACCATTCTCTACTAGAATGTCATCGGCGCCTTGCTGAAATAGATCAAGATTGGGCTGATTCTCAAGGGTATGGCGAATAGCCGCTTTATACAGAATGCGATCAGCTTGCGCTCGCGTGGCACGAACCGCTGCGCCCTTACGGCTATTTAGCACGCGAAACTGAATACCTGCTTTGTCGGTAGCGAGCGCCATAGCCCCACCTAAGGCATCTATCTCACGCACTAGGTGCGACTTACCAATACCGCCAATAGCTGGGTTACAGCTCATCTGTCCTAAGGTTTCGATATTATGCGTCAATAGCAAGGTTTGCGCACCCATACGCGCTGCTGCTAGAGCGGCTTCGGTACCCGCATGACCGCCACCGATGACTACTACGTCGTAATGTTTTGGGTATTGCATTTGAGCCTCGCTTGACTGATATCGACACCCTAGAAAAATAAGGCGTCAATATCTATCGTATTCAGTAATTAAAAATAGCTAGAGAGTTGAAATCGATGCTAATTATAACAATTTTTAGTCGGAATTAGTGAATCGCATTAATCAAACTTTATATTCTTTCCCGAGCTAAGTGGCACGATCTGATCGGAATGACCACTTACGAGCATGTGCTGACTGCCATGACCTTCTGGATTAATTTGCAAATAAGCATTCATTTGACCAATCGCTTCGCCATCATCACTTGCTAGTATTTGCTCTTTAATCAAATCGACAGGCGGTAGCGGCAGGTTCTTTAATAATGCTAGGCGCTGCTCATTGTCGCCTTTATTGACGACAATATCGATAAGCTGACGCGCATCAACTGGTAAGTCCGGGGTATTTTGAGCCAGTAAAGCCAGATGATAAGCACCCGCAGCATCTTGATCCGCAACGATACGCTGCTCGATTGCCGTATAAGTCCCCTCTGTCGCACCTCCTGCGACGCTGAGCTGGTGAATACATCTGAGTGCTGAGAAGTCTTCGTTGTTTGCCATCTCGATAATGCGCGTTGACTCATTCTTTAGATGCTCGCGTCGTTTTTCTAAAGCGGCATCTTCATAAGCTTGTGCATTCGTTTGATTAGTCATAATACCCTCTTATTGTTTATCTCGTTATGCAGCCCTATATGGGGATAAATACGGCAAAAACAATAAAGCCTGAGTCAGCAACTATTGGCTGACTCAGGCTCAAGGTATAGCGTTAAAGCTAATACTCTTATTTTATCAGTTTAGGCTATTAAGCAGCAGGGCTATTGGCTTCAACTAGCGGCTTAAGCTCGCCTGATTGGTACATTTGCAGGATAATATCTGAGCCGCCCATAAGCTCACCATCGATCCATAACTGCGGAAAAGTCGGCCAATTGGCGACTTTTGGCAAAGTAGCGCGAATCTCTGGATTTTCTAAGATATTAACAAAAGCAAACGGACGACCGATTTGGGTTAATACCTCAATAGAACGCGCGGAAAAGCCACATTGCGGAAACTGCGGAGTGCCTTTCATATAAATCAATACTTTGTTGTCTTTAATTTGATCACGAATTAATTGTTCGACATCATTGGCAGCGGTATTTGGGGTTTGCTCGCTCATAAAAGCTCCTATTGACAGGGGTTATTAAAAATATTGCTTAGCGTTATGTGCTACATGGGGTAGAGATAACTTTATTACAAGCCGTTTGACTGCAATTTATTTTTCTAGATTATCTTTGGTTAGGCATCGGATAGTTATCAGATGCTTAACTAAATACTTAAAAGACAGCCTTACTTTCAAATATAGCATTGAGCTTGTTTATAAGTTTTATTTTATAGATTTATTACTAAAACCATTTTAAAAGCTAGCGTTTAGGACTGATCAGCCATCAAGAGGACTACGGCACTTGCCATAATACCCTCTTGGCGACCGGCAAATCCCAACTTTTCGGTGGTGGTGGCTTTGACACTGATATGACCAATATCAGATTGCAGATCGCTTGCGATATTAGCCCGCATCGCTTCATTATACGGCGCAAGCTTAGGGCGCTCACACATCACGGTAATATCAGCATTACCAATCTTGTAACCGGCATCGACTATTTTGCCATACACATAACGCAGTAATACTCGTGAATCGAGTCCGGCATGCGCGCTATCGGTATCAGGGAAATGCTGACCGATATCGCCCATCGCCAGAGCGCCAAGCAGAGCATCCGCAAGTGCGTGTAGCACCACATCGCCGTCCGAATGCGCCAGCAAGCTATGGGTGTGTTCAATCGGTACGCCCGCTAGTATCACGTATTGCTGCTGCTCCCCATTATTATGAAAAGCGTGTACATCGATACCTTGCCCTATTTTTATCATAATTGTTATTTCCAGTCTTCCAAAGTGAGTTCATTATTTAAAAATGCGATGAGTGATATACAAGGTTGGGAGTTATTCAAAATTTAAAAAACAACTATTAAGTGAATCAACTGAGTTTTCAAGCGTTTAAAAGGTAAGACACGCCACTAATTTTATTTAACTGTTATAATGTGACGCCTATATTAACACAAATTATTGAGCGCTCTTTTTATGCCCGTTATGTCAACTATGCAAAATACTTCTACCGCCATGTACGAGCCTATTCACGCCCACCGTGCATTAAACCTTGCTGACATTCCAGACCCAAGTCAGGTGCGAGTGATCGTGGGTATGTCAGGCGGTGTCGACTCTTCGGTATCAGCCGTTCTCTTGCAACAAGCAGGATTTATGGTCGAGGGTCTATTTATGAAAAACTGGGAAGAGGACGACGGCACCGAGTACTGCACTGCTATGGACGATCTTGCAGACGCTCAAGCGGTCTGTGACAAAATCGGCATGAAGCTACATACCGCCAACTTTGCGATGGAATACTGGGACAGAGTTTTCGAGCATTTCTTAGCAGAATATCAAGCAGGTCGTACGCCGAATCCTGATATCTTATGTAATAAAGAGATTAAATTCAAAGCCTTTTTGGACTATGCCTTAACCTTAGGCGCTGATTATATCGCGACCGGTCACTATACGCGCCGCAGTGTCACTTACAAGAATAGCGATGGCACTGAGGTGGCGCAGCTATTACGTGGCCTTGATAATAACAAAGATCAAAGCTATTTCTTGCATGCGGTTGGCGGTGACAAGATTGCCAAGACTTTATTCCCGGTCGGCGAGTTAGAGAAGCCAGTAGTACGCCGCATCGCTGAAGAGCATGATTTAGCAACTGCAAAGAAAAAAGACTCAACGGGTATCTGCTTCATTGGTGAGCGCCGCTTTAAAGACTTTTTGCAGCAGTACTTGCCGGCACAAAAAGGCGAGATCGTCACCGATGATGGTCATGTTATCGGCCAACATGATGGCTTGATGTATTACACGCTAGGTCAGCGCGGTGGTATCGGTATTGGCGGGGTGAAAGATCGCCCTGAGGAGCCTTGGTTTGTGCTAGCCAAAGACTTAAATAATAATCAACTTATCGTCGGTCAAGGTCACGAGCATCCTATGCTTATGAGCTCAGAGCTGCAAGCTTATAAAATGGACTGGGTTGATGGTCTTGCGCCAAAGGCCGTCTTTAGCGTTGATGGCCTACGTTGTATGGCAAAATCACGCTACCGTCAACCAGATCAAGCGTGCCATGTGTTTGCTATCGACGAGCAAGGCTTGCAAGTAAAAGTGGTCTTTGATGAGCCGCAGCGCGCGGTTACTCCTGGTCAATCGGCAGTATTTTATATCGATGAGGTGTGCTTGGGCGGCGGGGTGATTGAATCTATTGATGCACCGCGCTCATTAGCGTCCGACTCATAAATAATTCTGTTAGGACATTTCATGAGTTATCGTTTTTTACCTATTAGTGATTCTATAAAAACTTTAAATACGCCAATCAAATACTCTATTGCATGTATTCTAGTTTTTGCTTCGTGCCAGACCTATGCCACGCCAGCAGATTTTGGGGACTTTACACTTGATAATTCACCTAAAGGTATTGCATCCGGCAGCTATAAAACACTAACTGGTGCTACTGGGACCTATATTATCTCAGCAGGCGATAGCAAGGGTTATAGTGGTAGGACAATTGAAGTTGGAGATAATGGTGTTGAAATTAAAAATAATTCTAACTCTGGTAATGACAGAGATAAATTTACCTATACGATAACTATTACGCCAGATGACAGGACATCTATCCATACTATAGTTATTGGTCAAGCCAGCTATGCTACAGAAGGTAATTCGGAGCTTGCTCGTCAAACACTAAGTTTTACTGAAAGTACTCAGATCAATATACCTGTGCAAGCGACAGTTAGAGAAAATACCGAAGTTGACTACTTTTTCGGTGCCATGGGTGATTACTTTATGGGTAAAAAACTGGCAGGAAATAGCTTTAGTTCTAATAATAAAATAATTCGACCACAATTGCGTGTTGATAGCTCAAGTGACAAGAACAACCTCTACTATTATAGCCTGACAGCTTTGAATGGTACTGGCAATAGTAGCTCGTTTACACCTACTACCAATGCTAATGGACAAGTATCTTTTGCATCTGGTCGAAAAAGAGGTATCTTGCCCCCTACTCCTACCTTTAAAAACATTTTAAAAGAGAGCTCCACCAACCCTAATAATCAAACCTCATACTCTGCTCTCAATACCAGCACCGTTATTCCTAATAATGGTAGCTATGTCAGCTATGGGGTTGAAAACGTCACAAGCAATTATGTGATTGCTGTTAGAAATGCTGAATCAGTTACATTGACCTACGAAGGCATTATGCAAGGCAATAGTGCACTTGAGGCTGACGTGGTGGGTGAAACTTATAATGAGTGGATCAGCTTTGGGGTAGAGAGTGTAGCGGTAAATTATATCTTTTCAGGTACGGTTTTTAATGATAATGGTGGTATTGACGATCAGTTTGCAAAAGACAACCCCGATACAATAGGCGGTATCTATAACAACGAGCAGTATTTTAATGGTACTTTTGATAGCAATGAGTCAGGTATCGCTGGCAGTACAGTTAGCTTAGCAAGTAATTGTAATAGCCCCAACCCTAACATTATTGCTACTCAAACGATAACGGCAGCTAACGGCAAGTATAATTTTAAGGTTCCCATTAGCTCTATCAATCCTACCAATTCAATCTGCATCATTGAAGGTAATAATACTGATTACCCTATTCGTACGATGAGCGCTAAAAATCCGATTTCTTTTATCGATAATAAATACCTTTACCAAGATATTAATTTTGGCAGAGTTATTGCTGCTAATAAAGCTTTAGTACTCGAAAAAGAACAAGCCGTTAATGATTGCAGTATCACAACGCTACTGCCTTCTGCCCAAAACAACCTCAGTTATAGCAAAATAGAGTTGCGAGATGTAGATCCTGGACAATGCATCGCTTATAGAATCACTGCGACAAACCGAGCTAACCTAGCTATCAGTAACTTTGTAATGAGAGATAAGCTGCAAGTAGCTGGCGAGAAAAACGCTACTGTCACATCAATATTGGTAGAACCGAGGTTTAATGCCACTGACTATGCTAGCGATAGTATCGCGATTGGCGAAAACGGTCCTGTCATTACCAATTCATTTTCGATAGCACCAACAATGCAAAAAGTTTTCTATTTCAATACCAAATATGGCGATAGTCAGTCACCTCCTTAGAAGCCTTCCTCAATATAATTATACCCGCTTAACTGGGCACTTTTGAATAAGCAAAAATCGCGCCGACATTTTTGCTGTTTCAGGTTATAATTGGCGCACGAAATTTATGATGTCTTTTGATTTATTTTTTAAAGTTTATGCTTCCACAATTTAAGGCAATGTTATGACTCCACTTACCGCACTCTCCCCAATCGACGGTCGTTACGCGTCAAAAGCTGATAGCTTACGTCCTTACCTATCTGAGTTCGGTCTCATTAAAGCCCGTGTCACCGTTGAGATTCGTTGGCTACAATCCTTAGCGGATAATGGTGCGATTACAGAATTAGCAGCATTTGACGATGAGACTAATGATTTTTTGAACAGTATTGTTGATAATTTTAGTGAAAGCGACGCGCAAGCGATCAAAGATATCGAAGCGACGACCAACCATGATGTCAAAGCAGTTGAGTACTTTATTAAAGATAAGTTTCGCGGCAATCAGCAGTTAGAAGATAGCCTAGAGTTCATTCATTTTGCCTGTACCAGTGAAGATATCAACAATCTATCATATGCATTAATGCTAAAAGACAGCCGTGAATTGGTTGTCGCTAAAATGCAGCAAGTAACCGATAGCATCGTTGATTTAGCGATTACTCATGCCGATCAGCCGATGTTGTCACGTACCCATGGTCAAACTGCCAGCCCAACCACGCTTGGTAAAGAGATGGCAAACGTCGCTTATCGCTTGGCGCGGCAAATCAAACAAATCGGTGAAGTTGAACTGTTGGGCAAAATCAATGGTGCAGTCGGTAACTATAACGCTCACTTCTCAGCTTATCCTGAGGTGGATTGGCAGACCCATGCTGAGCAGTTCATCAATCAGCGCTTAGAGCTGACCTTTAATCCTTATACTACGCAGATTGAACCTCATGATTATATTGCCGAGCTGTTCGACGTGGTTAAACGCTTCAATACGATTTTGATCGATTTTAACCGTGATATTTGGCAGTACATTAGCTTAGGCTATTTTAAGCAGCGTCTAAAAGACGGCGAAGTAGGATCATCTACCATGCCGCATAAAGTTAACCCTATCGACTTTGAAAACTCAGAAGGTAACTTAGGCGTCGCCAATGCAACCCTTGCGCATCTAGGTGAGAAGCTGCCAATTTCACGTATGCAGCGCGACTTGTCAGATTCTACGGTACTGCGTAATATCGGTGTCGGCCTTGCGCAAAGTATGATTGCTTATGATGCTTGCCTCAAGGGTGTAGGGAAATTAGAAGTCAATCCTCAGCGTTTAAATGATGATTTGCAGCAAGCGCAAGAAGTACTCGCAGAGCCTATCCAAACCGTGATGCGCCGCTATCGCGTTGAGAACCCTTACGAAAAATTAAAAGCTTTAACTCGTGGTAATGCGATGACCCGTGAAGCGATGCTCACCTTTGTAGAGAGCGATGAGCTGTCTGCCGTTAGTGACGCCGATAAAGAGCGCTTACGTAACCTAACGCCTGCCACTTATACCGGTAATGCTGCAGAACAAGCACGCTCTATCAATGACTGGATTGCTAAGCTGTAGTTTATGATTTAATTTAATCATGATTTTACTGCCAAAGCCCATGCTTGCTAGCACTGTTCTAGTATTGATTACCATAGTGCTGGCGAGTATTGAGCCACTGGCATGGTCGAGTTACCTGCTCCACCAAGCCGGTACTTTGCTGTTTATAGCTGTGATGCTATTTTTGTATCGTCACTGGCATCTCAGTAACAGCGCTTATGTACAAGCGATGATGTTTTTAATCATTCATATTATTGGGGCGCGTTATCTATATTCGTACGTGCCTTATGATGAGTGGACGCAGTGGCTATTTGGAATATCGTTAAATGATATATTTGGCTGGCAGCGCAATATGTATGACAGACTTGTACATTTTAGCTATGGGCTGCTATTATTTGCGGCGATGTATGACAGTTTGGAACATATTTTTAAAGTTAAATCAGTAAAAGCACTGATTGCCATCACCTTAATGCTTAACATGTCAACTAGCTTACTTTACGAGTTGTTTGAATGGAGCCTTGCGATGACGATGTCACCCGAAGCGGCCGAAGCCTACAACGGTCAACAAGGCGATATGTGGGACGCCCATAAGGATATGGCTTTGGCACTCTTCGGCGGGCTAATAGCGGCAGGAGGTTCTGTCCTAAATGCTCGACACCCGCAAATAACGGCTAAGTAAGCGCGAATTAATCGTCTTTTTTATCATCATCACTATCGCCTGGTATAATGGCTTTACCGACAGCGACTGTGCCTTTGACAACCCCTTTGGTGGTTTTATAGGCGACTTTAGCCGGTACAGTAACAATTTTGTGTACACAAGCTTGTAGGACAAACACGCTTGCGATAATAACGATAAAATGCAGTTTTTTCATGATATTCCTATGGATTGAAAGGCTTTTATTAAAAGCGTTGATAGCATCAGTATGAGCAATCAGCTAGGCGATAATCATAAACTATAAAACCCCTTCTATAAACCCATCCTCATTATTAATCTTATCCCTATTTTAGATATGGACTAGCTATGACTTTTATTCCGCTTTGTTTACCCGACACTATGACGCCTGAGCAGTTTTTGAGCGAATACTGGCAAAAAAAGCCATTACTCATCAAGCAAGGTCTGCCGCAACTGATAGATATGTTTGAGCCTGACGATATGCTCGGCCTAGCGTTAGACGAAGAGTCTTCGGCGCGTCTACTGACCCAAGCGCCAACCAAGCCAGCTGATAAGCCGCAGTGGCAGCTTAAAAAAAGCCCTTTAAGCGAAACCGATTTTGATAATTTGCCAGCGCAGTGGACTGTACTCGTTCAGAATATGGAACAATGGTCTCCTGAACTTGGGCAGTTATGGCAAGCGTTTGACTTTATACCTCAGTGGCAACGCGACGATATTATGGTCTCTTACGCGCCCAAAGGCGGCTCTGTCGGCAAACACTACGACGACTACGATGTGTTTTTGGCACAAGGCTACGGGTCTCGTCGTTGGCAGCTGGGTAAATACTGTGATAAGAACACGGAGTTTGTCAAAGACGAGCCGATAAGACTATTTGATGACATGGGTGAGATTATCTTCGATGAGGTGCTACAAGCAGGAGATGTCTTATATGTACCGCCCAAGCTCTCGCATTTCGGCGTGGCCCAAGATGATTGCCTAACCTTCTCTTTTGGCTGCCGTCGCCCTAATTTGATGCAAATTATCGACAGCCTAGCAGATATCGCCACTAACGATAGTGATTTATTTATTCCGCTGCTATTACCACAAACGCGGCAACCCTCTGGTGAGCTGCAAGCGGAGAGTATCAGTGCGATCAAAGATCAGTTATTGCAACTGCTAGAGTCTGCGCGCGGCGATGATATCATTGGTCAAGCGGTAAGCGAGGTCGTCAGCAAGCGCCAATATGATGCACTCGTTCCAGAAGAGACGCTAGATACTGATGAGCTGATGCAAGCCCTAGCGGAAGGCGCGACCCTACAAGCTGATTATAGTAATCGGCTGCTCTATCATAAAAGCGCCGATGGATTAAGCTTATACGCCAACGGTCAACGCCTTGATGGTCTCGATACTATTGCAATACAAATACTGCAGCGATTAGCAGATGGTGAAGCTTTGCAAGCGGATGATGTCGCAGACATTGAGCCTGATGACTTAATGGAATGGTTAGAGAACGGCTGGGTGTGGGTGAATGTTGCTGATAATTTTTGAATATATCAGCAGTGACTTGTATGACTAAAAGACCATTTACTGAAGTAAATCTATTGGATGAGTTACAGTCTCAGCGAATCAGATAGATATGTTACACTCAGTCACTAAAGTTATGCAGTTATACCGTGTACATGTCTTTAGGCTTGAATCATACTCATTAAGTATACTTATAAATATGAAACAAAACCAATAGGAGCACCTTATGTCAAATCGCGATAAAACTGATGCAACTACCAAAATGGCACCTAATGATATTAATCAAGATGGTCTTGCTGAAAAAGATCAACAGCGTACTGACGATTCAGCTCTCGATATGATGCAAGGTATGCACGAGCATGAAGATCATAAAGATGAGAATGAATAAGATAGACAAATTGCCGATGATTTTTATTGTTTAGACTTTTACAGCTAACAAATATAGCTATTAAACAATTGGTATTAAAAAGCGCTTATCATGACGATAGGCGCTTTTTAGTGAATAAATACTTTGTTCTATGCTCTGTGCTCTATAACGGTGTGATGGGATTTATAAAGCAGGCGGACGTCGCTCAGGCAGTCGGTCCAAAGCTTGGTTATACATAAATGCCGCCGCTAAGACGATAACGATAGGAACGATAAAAGCAGCATAATCGACTTTAGCAAATAAAAAAGCCCCTACTACGCCGCCGCCACAAAAGCAGTACCAAATGATGGCCTGAAAACCTAAAGTTGGCTTACTAATAGCGCGTCCCGCCAGCCAATTGCCAATAGCAGCGCCCATATCTGAGGTCAGTCCTGTTAAGTGCGTCGTACGAATCACCGCGCCACTATAAGTCGCTACCATGGCATTTTGTAATCCGCAAGCCATTGCCGCGGTTAGCTGACCTAGATAAGCGTGCTGCTGATAGAGCCAATAGCTCGCTATTAAGAGTAGCGCTTCTAAATATAGTGCGCGTCCATAACGCCGGCCTAATTTTAAGGAGTTTTGTCCGATAATAAAGCCGCTTAATACCGCGCCTATCAAAAAAGCGATCAAAGAAGCGCCAATAAACAATACACTAGGACCATCAAAATGTGCGATGGCCGCCGAGAATAAACTCACATTACCCGTGACGTGCGATACAGATAAATTAGTAAAGCCCATGAGCGCCACACTATTGACGCTGCCAGCACTAAAAGCTAGTACTGCCCCGCCCCAGAGTATCCATTTTGGTAGTTTGGTTATCATAGCTCTCGCCTACGCGCTGATTCAAAACAGCTCATCATACACTAAAACTAACTCATAAAAAAAGACAGCCTAATGGCTGCCTCAATATTAGAATAATAACTAGGGCATGTCTTCAATTGGATAAGCCATAAATAATAGTTACAATACCGCATCTATTGAGTCGATGCGAGAAATACAAGCTATGGCAAGAAAAGCATTAACAGATACGCTTTGGGATCAATTGCAATCGACGATGATAAAGTACGGCTGCTATCAAACTCAAAACAGCCGAGAGATTATGGAAGCCATACTGTGGAAACTCCGTACAGGCGCGCCTTGGCGTGACATACCTGAAGAATTATGTTCGTGGAAAACAGCCTATAGTCGTTTCAACCGCTGGTCGAAAACTGGCTTATGGGCGGATTTTTTTTTAGCTTACGAAAAGAAATTGATACGGAATGGGTATTCACAGACGGAAGCTATGTTCGCTGTCATCAGCATGCAAGTGGAGCTCGGCGTGGTGAAGATAGAGCAATTGGACGAAGCCGTGGCGGCGCAACTACAAAGATACACCTATCCTGTGATGCCGATGGATATCCGCTCCATTTTAAAATCACTGGGGGTGACGTCCACGACAGTCAAGTTGCAGGTGAATTGATTGACATGATTGGACAGGCTGATTACTTTATCGCTGATAAGGGCTATGATTCACAAGCGATCAGGGATAAAGCTTGCATGCATGACATGATTCCTATAATTCCCAAAAGAAGCAATGCTAAAGCACCTAATCCAGAATTTGATAGCTACTTATACAAGCTGCGTCATTTAGTAGAGAATATGTTTGCAAGGCTTAAACACTTTCGTAGTATCGCCACTCGCTATGAGAAGTTAGCTCGTAATTTTAAGTCAATGCTTTATCTGGCGTGTACTATCGTTCATTGTAAAATGAATTGAAGACACGCCCTAGTGGTTTACTTTATAAATTCACCAATCTTATTATAAATAGATATTATTTATCCGCCTCATCAAGCATCATCAATTGCTCACTAATCGCAACGGTGTTGAAACCAGCATCTACAAACATAATCTCACCGGTGATACCAGATGCCCAAGGTGATAATAAAAATAGCGCGGCGTTACCGACTTCCATTTGGCTAATATTGCGCTGTAGTGGCGCTATTTTTTCGCTAATATCGAGCATTTTGCGAAAGGACTTGATACCACTAGCGGCGAGCGTACGGATAGGCCCTGCTGAGATGGCATTGACCCGAATCCCTTCACCGCCCATAGAGGTTGCTAAGTAGCGCACGCTCGCCTCTAAGCTTGCTTTTGCCATGCCCATAACATTGTAATTTGGCAGTACTGAGATGCTGCCTTCATAGGTTAGCGTCAGCATAGAGCCGTGACGCATCGCTAACAATTCGCGAGCTTGTTTGGCTAAAGCGACAAAGCTATAGCTTGAGATGTCATGAGCGATATGGCTGCCCTCACGGGTGGTGGCACTGACAAAATCGCCGTCTAATTGCTCCATAGGGGCAAAGCCGATAGCATGCACCACCCCATCGATGCCATCACCCCAATGCGCCGTGACTTGCTCAAAGCAAGCAGCGATAGAAGCATCAGAGGCGACATCACATTCAAGGACTAAGTCTGCTTCAAACTTCTCTGCAGCCATATCGACGCGTTTTTTGATTTTGTCATTGGGGTAAGTCAGAATTAATGAGGCACCTTCGCGGTGTAATGCTTCAGCGATAGCCCAAGCAATAGAGAGTTTGCTGGCGATACCAGTGACGACAAAACGTTGTCCTTGAAGTAACATAATAGGTCCTTATAAAGCAGTTATAATTATCTAAATCTACGGGTTCTTATTATACACGAATCAATTTAAGTAAACAGTCGTAAACTAAAATACTACTAGCGTAATTGACAGCGGTATGAAGTTGCTTTGATTTCAAGTATAATCACAACCCTTCCAAGCTTGCACATTCTTTATAAATCCTTAGCAGTCCAAGATAACTCTTTTGGGTGCAAAAGGCTTTAGCGTTAAGCGATACCCACATTTTGGATGGCTGTCAAAATTATGAGTAATGACTCAACTCTAGCATCAAACTATCAAGAAACCATCGAATCTTATCGTCAACTGATAGGATCAACCGGTGAAGACCTAGAACGTCCGGGCTTACAAGATACGCCTATGCGGGCGGCAAAGGCTTTTGCTCATCTGACCCAAGGCTATCATCAAAATCTAAGCGATATCGTCAATGATGCGGTATTTCCATCGAGTAATCGTGAGCTGGTGTTGGTTCAGAATATAGAGTTTTATTCTCTGTGTGAGCACCATATGCTACCCTTTCATGGTGTTGCGCATATTGGCTACTTACCTAACGGCCAAGTCTTAGGACTATCAAAATTTGCTCGGATTGTGGATGTGTTTGCGCGGCGCCTGCAAATTCAAGAAAACCTCAGCGAGCAAGTGGCGCAGGCCATTATGGATGTGACTGGCTGCCGCGGGGTGGCAGTGGTAATGGATGCCTCGCATATGTGTATGATGATGCGCGGCGTTAATAAGCAGCACTCTACCACTCGTAGTACAGCTATGCTTGGCGAATATGTCCATGATAACCAAGCGCGCAATGAGTTTTTGAATGCTCTGCCTACCCGTCAAGCGGCGTTTTAGAGCTTCTTAAATGGTTAGATAGATAACCAACACAAAATACGAACTCAATAAAAAGGACGCTCAAGTGCGTCCTTTTTATTGACATATGATTTTAGAGCTTAACTTGCCACTCTTACTTCATCTACCCACTTACCATACCCTTCTGCTTCCATATCCGCTAAAGGAATAAAACGCATCGCTGCTGAATTCATGCAGTAGCGTTTGCCCGTTGGCGCAGGACCATCATTAAATACGTGACCAACGTGTGAGTCGGCATAACGACTACGGATCTCGGTACGCGTTGAGAAAAACCCTTTGTCTTCTTTTTCAACGACCATCTCAGGATTCAACGGCCTTGTAAAGCTCGGCCAACCGGTACCAGATTTGAATTGATCGCGAGAAGAGTACAAAGGCTCTCCTGATATCACATCGACGTATAATCCTGGCTCTTTATTATCCCAATATTCATTGTTAAAAGCACGCTCAGTCCCGTCTTCTTGCGTGACTTTATATTGGATATCGCTTAAAGACTGCTTCAGCTCTTCTTTACTGGGCTTTACGAATGACGCAGGGTCAAAGCCTGAGCTTGCCGCTGTCGTGGAGCTGATTTGCTGTGTGTTATTCATAGTAACCTCGGCGTCTTTAGGCTTAAACTGACTAAAGTCTAGCTCGTAATCCTTACCATAGACACTCTCAATAAACTGATAGCGCCCTGAGTTGAAGGTATAAGCCTTATAACGTAGTGGATTCTTTTTATAATAATCTTGATGATACTCTTCGGCAGGATAAAAAGTACTCGCAGGTACGATCTCTATCACTACTGGTTTTTCGTACACGCCAGAGGCTTGCAGATCATTTTTAGCTGCTTCTGCTATTTGCTTTTCTTTCTGGTTGTGATAGAAAATAGCTGGACGATACTGAGTACCTCTATCGACAAATTGACCTTGGTCATCAGTGGGATCAGCGATACGCCATAAGGCTTGTACGATACCATTGTAGGTTATTTTGGTAGGATCATAATAGACCTGAGCGGCCTCAGTATGGCCAGTGCCACCCGCTGACACAGCGCTATAGGTTGGGTTGTCAGTCTGGCCACCACTATAGCCCGAGACGACCTCTACTACGCCAGGGATCTTCTCATAGCCTGCCTCTACGCACCAAAAACAACCACCTGCTACCGTCGCTACTGCTAGATTTGGATCTGTAGGGGCATAAGGGTTATCAGCATTAGGGTTTTTTATGGTAGAGCTATTTTCTGTAGAGGCACAGCCTGCTACCAGAGCACTACTGGCCAATACCGCCATACTCATGACTTTAATTTGTCGTTGAAAACTCATAGAAGCTCCTAACATTTTTTGTTTGCTACTTTGTTTAAATAATATAGCCTTATTGAACTATAATAACGCTTAGGTATTACAAAAATATTCTATTCTTGTTATATATTTATTATTTATAGTTTCTAAATAGTCAATCTTTCTGGTTAACGTCTATTAAACGATCTACAAGTGTTGATTCTCAACAAAAAGAGCCTATTACCTTGCGGTGATAGACTCTAATGATACTAATAAAGAATAGGCTCAAATGGGAGCACTCATAAGATCAATCAAGCGGTTTTTTTATCTTGAGTGGCATTATTCGGCCGATCTTCACTAGCAGTTTGAATTTTTTGTAAGATCTTCTTGATACCCGCTGGTGGCATATAAGTGGGCACTGCATAAGTGTCGCTAACTTCTTTGGCGGCAGCTTTAGCTATATCGTTATAATCCGTCTTTTTCATACCTTTAACGGTAGGATCAATGCCGACTGTTTCGATCAACTGACGAACTTGCTCGATAAAATAATTAGCCAACTCTTTATCCGTTTTTGTCGCTTGGCCGCTTTTAACAATGCCTGTTTTTCGGGCTAGCTTAGCCAATCTTTTCTCTGATCCTTTACGGTTGACCTCTAATACATAAGGCAGGACGATAGCGTTAGCACGACCATGAGGAATACTGTAATGCGCGCCTAATTGGTGAGCGATTGCGTGTACATAGCCCAGACCTGCTTTATTAAAGGCGATACCGCCGTAATGCGCGGCTATGCCCATCTCTTCACGAGCCTTTAAGTCTTCACCGTTTTCATAGGCGATGGGCAGATATTGCATCACCGCTTTTGCGGCAGAAGCGGCATAATAGTCTGTCTCAACGCTAGCATTAGCACTCATCCACGCCTCTAGCGCATGAGTTAAGACATCAATACCGGTGTCTGCGGTGATGTGCTTAGGCATCCCTTTCATAATGACGGGATCGATAGCCGCCGCTAATGGAATCATTCTAGGATCGATTGATAACGCTTTTTGATGAGTCTCGTTGTCCGATACCACTGCGCCAAGCGTCGCCTCTGAACCAGTTCCAGCGGTCGTCGGAATACAGTACAACGGTACGCCTTTCTTTCTGGCTTTCAAGATTCCGATGAGCTTTTGCGGCTTGCAGTTATTGCCTTGTGACATGGCGATCATCTTTGCAGCATCAATGACTGAGCCACCGCCAATAGCGATTATCGCATCGCACTTAGCATTGACCGTTTGGCTTAAACCCTCTTCTACTACTGCAAAAGTAGGGTCTGGAGTAATACCATCGTAAACTTGATAGCGGATATTGTGCTTGTCTAGATAGTCGGTGACTTTTGCTGGAATGCCAAGCTTGTTGAGTACCGAGTCGGTCACGATAAAGACGTTAGTGCCGCCTTCATTAATGACCATATCGCACAGCTCAGTACAAGCATCTTCACCGACGAATAATAAAGGTCTTGGTAGCGGAATAAGGTGCGAGAATACTTTTAGCGCTTTAGCGCGAGTTTTTGCGACGGCTAAGTAGCCAGCATGCTGCAATTTATCGTTGTTCATGAGTTTTGCAAGAGCAGAATTTGTAGCGGCCATAGAAATATCCTTTTCAATAATGCGGCGGTAAGTGAAGCAAACACTAAACGACTGTTGGTATGAATTGTATCATTGTCATTATATATATATTGCGATTATTATGAACTCACATGTTCTAGTCAATATTTAGAAATGACTGCTAATGTACTTTGGAGATTATCAAAGGCATTTTTACAAGCCTAAAAAGTTTTTGTTGTCAGTTAACGTCTTATACTAAGTAACACTGGCCTGTAACAGGCGCTGAGAATAAGGATGCTGCGGATGGTTAAATAACTGCTCAGTTGTGCCTGCTTCTACGCAAACGCCTTGTTTTAGCACCATAATATGCTGACACAGCGCTCGCACAACTTTTAAGTCATGGCTGATAAACACGTAGCTGATGTTAAATTTAGCTTGAATCTCACGTAGTAGC
This sequence comes from Psychrobacter sp. 1U2, assembly GCF_051847575.1. Classification (NCBI taxonomy): domain Bacteria; kingdom Pseudomonadati; phylum Pseudomonadota; class Gammaproteobacteria; order Moraxellales; family Moraxellaceae; genus Psychrobacter; species Psychrobacter sp. 1U2. Next base: position 44,695 of record NZ_JBPYDC010000013.1, on the reverse strand, counting down.
GTCACCACCGTCACCTGCGTGGTGCTATCGAGCGCTGAGGTCGGCTCATCCAATATCAGCAGCTTCGGCCGCATCACAAGTGCTCTTGCTAACGCAACCCGCTGGCGCTGACCACCAGATAACTCGTGCGGATAACGATGAACAAAATCAGCTGGTAGATGCACCGTTTCAAGACTCTCTAACACGGCTTGCTGACGCGCCGCCTTAGTGGCGCCTTGCACTAATAAGCCCTCTTCGACAACCTGCATCACGGTCATACGCGGATTAATACTAGCAAAAGGGTCTTGAAAGACCATTTGCATCTGCGAGCGAAACTGACGTAATTCGCTGCTACTCAAAGCAAAAAGGTCTTGACCATCGATGAGCACTTGTCCGCGCACACGCGCTTGATTACTCAGCAGATTGCTCAGTGCCAATGCAATAGTAGTCTTACCAGACCCAGACTCACCAACGATACCCAACGCTTGACCAGCGGGTAAGGTCATATCGACCCCTTTTACTGCTTCAAACCAGCGCTTAGTACCGCCAAATAAGTTTTTTTCTATCGGAAAATCAACTTGTAGCTTATTGACGACTAAAACTCGATTGTCATTGGCTGCTTCATTCGTGAGAGTCAGCGCTGAGCCAAAATTCTGCTGCATCAGCGTACGAGTATAATCCGCTTTTGGCTGGGCGAAAATAGCAGCGGTTTTGCCTTGCTCAATCGTTTGCCCTTGCTGCATAACGATAATCTCATCGCTATAGCGTTTGACTAGATTAAGATCATGGCTGATCAAGATCATCGCCATATTATGCTCAGACTTTAGGCTATTTAGTAGCGCTAATATGTCATGCTGCAGGGTCACATCAAGAGCAGTGGTTGGTTCATCGGCGATCAAGATATCAGGCTGCTGTGCTAATGCCATCGCAATCATCACCCGCTGGCGTTGACCTCCTGACAGCTCGTGCGGGTAGCGGTTGAGCTTATCAACAGGGTCGGTGATATTGACGTCTTTTAACAGCTGGATGGTGTGCTCGCGCCACAGCGGCTTTGATATGCCGTCTAGGCGCAGCGATTCAGCGATTTGTTTAGCGACGGTATGTAGTGGGTTCAGCGCGGTCATCGGCTCTTGGAATATCATACCGATGCGCTGACCACGAATGGATCTGAATGCTCTATTTTGTGCCTTATATTTACTATGGTTATTGGTAATGGGTAACGGCGTTGCTTCATCTAGCAGGACATCTCCACTAATGCTTAGGCTATTTGGTAGTAAGCCCAGTAACGCTAAGCTGGCGATAGACTTACCTGACCCTGACTCGCCAACGATAGCGAGCGTCTGCCCTTGATACAGCTGATAAGATAAGTTATCCACCAATATCGCACCGTTGTCAGTAACGATACTGAGATCTGTGACAGATAAAATCGGCGTCTCTAGCATAGAATTATCAGTCATATCAGCTGCGCCTTGGATCAAAGGCATCACGTAACGCTTCGCCGATAAAGATAAGCAAGGATAAAATAAAGGTCAAACTAAAAAACCCTGATAACGCTAGCCAAGGCGCATCAAGGTTATTTTTGCCTTGTACCATCAGCTCGCCTAGTGACGGTGAACCAGGCGGCAATCCGTAACCCAAAAAGTCAAGCGCGGTCAAAGCAATGATATTCGCGGTTAAGATAAACGGCAGCTGCGAAAGACTAGAAGCCAAAGCGTTGGGTAAAATATGTTTGCGCATAATTTGGCTATCAGAGACGCCTAAATTACGCGCCGCGCGCACATAATCAAAGTTACGCGCGCGCAAAAACTCAGCACGCACTAAGCCGACTAGACCCATCCAGCCAAACAGTAACATCAAGGCAAATAATACGTATACGCTAGGACTGAAAAGACTGACCAAAATGATAATCATAAACAGCTGCGGCATCCCGCCCCAGACTTCCATAAAGCGCTGACCTGCTAGATCCACCCAGCCGCCATAGTAGCCTTGAACCGCCCCTACAACGATGCCTATCAGCGCCCCGGCTAACGTCAACGCTATACCAAATAAGAGAGAGACACGCATACCATAGAGAATGCGCGCCAGCACATCACGTCCTTGATCGTCAGTACCGAGCCAGTTCTGAGAATTAGGCGCGGCAGGATATGGTAGGCCCAACTCTACGTTCGGCGTCTGGTCGGCAAAGGGAATTACTGGCATGACGTAAAAGCCTTTAGCCTCGATTAGCTCTTTTACTGCAGGATCTTTATAGTTGGCTTCAGTCTCAAAGACCCCACCAAAAGTGGTCTCAGGGTATGCTTTTAGCACGGGTACATAGTAGTCACCGTCATAGCTGACTAGTAGCGGCTTGTCATTGGCAATAACATTAACTGCCATACAAATAACAAACACTAAGCTAAAAATAATAAGAGAGATCAGCCCCAAGCGATTACTGCGGAAACGCTTAAGCCGCGCCTGCCAAATAGGATTGAGGCGTTTAGCTTTTGCTTTAGTTATAGCCGGTGGCGCTGCAGAAGTAGAATAATTAGACATTAGCGACCCTCAAAGTCAATACGAGGATCAATCAAGTGATAGCTTAAATCACTGATAAGTTGCAATAACAGGCCGAGCAAAGTGAAGATAAACAACGTCCCAAAGATCACCGGATAGTCGCGCTGCTGAATGGCCTCAAAACCGAGTAAACCCAGTCCATCAAGCTTAAAAATAATCTCTATAAGAAAATTGCCTGCGAAGAAAATACCGACAATAGCGGCGGGTATACCGGCAATAACAATCAGCATCGCATTACGGAAAACATGACCGTAGAGGACTTGGCGCTCCCCTAAGCCTTTAGCGCGCGCAGTCAACACGTACTGCTTGCCCAGCTCCTCTAAAAAACTAAACTTAGTCAAGTAAGTCAAACCGGCAAAGCCGCCTACGGTACTGGCAAGTAGCGGTAAAGCCAAATGCCAAAAGTAGTCCTTGATTTTACCTAAAGTGCTGAGCTGATCGAAATTCTCTGAGGTCAACCCTTGCAGCGGAAATATATTCCAGTAGCTACCACCTGCAAAAAACACCAGCAAGATCACTGCAAACACAAATACTGGTATCGCATGGCCAACTGCTAATAGCATCGCCGTCGCTTTATCTACCGCCGAACCATGATGCATAGCTTTATAAACCCCTAATGGGATAGCAATCATATAGATCAGCAGCGTACTCCATAAGCCTAAGGAGATAGAAACCGGCAGCTTCTCAATGATCAAATCGGTAACCGATTGCCCCTTGAAGAACGACTCACCAAAATCAAGCTTGGCATAGCTCTTAAGCATAATCCAAAAGCGCTCCGGTGCGGATTTATCAAAGCCATATTGCGCGTTAATCGCTGCAACCATCTCCTCTGATAGTCCGCGCGTACCTTGATAAGTACTGGTATTACCGCCAGAACCACCTGCCCCTACGCCACTATTAACCGCGTTATCTTTAGCCCCTTGTTCAATCAGTGCCAGTTGCTGTTCAACAGGGCCACCAGGTGCAGCTTGTACAATTACAAAGTTCGCTAATAGGATCAAAAACAAGGTCGGTAATATCAGCAGTAGTCTTTTTGAGATATAACGACCCATATTGTCGACTTCCTAATAGAGGTAAAATAACAGATAACAATCAGCGGATGCTTGATGTAGGATTTTAAAAGTTGTCTTTGAGCTCTCGTAGCGCAGCAAACACTGTCAAACGCTCTTCATTGTCGATATCCATTTTGGCTTTCACTCCAGCAATGACGCTAGGCTCATGCGCGCGCAAAAACACATTGACCTCGCGCTCATGTGCCAAAGTGACCGGTAGCGTACAAAATCCTTGCTGCGTCTGGTTTTCTGCTCGCTCTAACGCCTGCTGCATCGCCATATTACCAGGCTCAATAGACAGCCCAAAGCGCAGATTATTAGCCGTATATTCATGGGCAGGATACAATAACGTGTCAGCAGGCAAACCATTTAGGCGTTTAAAGCTCTCATAAAGCTGCTCAATAGTGCCAGTAAAGACACGCCCGCAGCCGGCACTAAACAGCGTATCACCGCAAAAGCAGTGCTTTTGACCCTCTATATCTAACACATAAGCCATGTGACTTGCCGTATGTCCTGGGATATCCCAAACTTGCGCTGAGCAGCCCCAAGCACTGACCGTACTGCCGTCTTTGATAGTTTGATCTTGCTCAACGCCATGATCGCTGTGTGCGACGATATGCGTCATTGGAAAGTGCTCTTGTAGCTCCATCACGCCGCCGACATGATCAAAGTGATGATGCGTGGTCCAGATTGAGGTCATCTCTAAGTCTTGCTCTTCCATGTAGTCCGCTACAGGCTGAGCTTGGCCGGGATCAATAACGATAGCTTGCTTATTATTTTTATTGATCAGCGTCCAAATATAATTATCATTAAATGCTTTTATTGGAATAATTTGAATACTCATATCGAACCCTTATTGATTAAAACTGGTTTTACTCATTTATCTTAGACTTGTGTTTATATTGTCGTGTTTACATCTTCTTGTTTGTGTCTTTGTGTTTAGATGACTGTCATTAACGGTCTCGTTTGTGTTGAGCGCTTAGCATTTCGCTTGATTTGTAACTTAAGGTTTTAAACTTAACGCTTCAAATAGCTATTAACCTTAGCTTCTGCCTCTTTATCCACCCACCAATAGTCTATGCCAACCGCATTAGTCGGCAAGGTAGTATGGCGGTATTGATTCCAATAAGCCACATTGGTGCCAGACTTACCATATAGCGGAACTAAGTAATGACCGGCGCGTAATAACCGATCAAGCACTTTGGTATAAAGGACAATCTCATCGCGGCTCTCAGCATCTGCAAGATCCTCTACAACTTTATCTATCGCCGGATTTTTGATGCCGATCGTATTGCGATTACCGACTTCATCGGCCGCTGCGCTGCCCCAAAAGGCGGCTTGCTCAGCGCCGGGAGATAAACTCTGCGCAAACACATCGGTGGTCATATCATAGTCATAACTGCGCGTGCGCTCATAGTATTGCGGCCCGTCAACTTGACGCAGGTTTGCCTCAAACCCTAAGCGCTCAATATTACGAATATAAGGCAACAGCACCCGGCCCAGAGTATCACCCGTCATCAAAATCTCAATTTTTGCGCGTTCACCATTTGGCTGATACAGCTGCATATCTTGATAATAAAATCCTGCATCGAGTAATAACTGCCGGGCTTTGAGTAAGCTGTCACGATTAAAACCGTTACCATCGCTCTTAGGCAGTTGCCAATCACTCAGCACACCTTGGCGCTGCCTAGGTTCCAGCTCACTGAGTAGTGCCGTCAGTACTGCCATCTCATCAGCAGATGGCGTACCAGTAGCCGCCAGCTCCGAGCCATGAAAAAAACTCTGTAAGCGCTCATACTGACCATGAAATAGGGTCTTATTCATCCATTCAAAATCATACGCTAGGCTGAGCGCTTCGCGCACCCGAATGTCTTGAAACAAAGGCCTGCGCATATTCATCACTAGCCCCTGCATCGGTACAGGATTTTGACTATCGATCGACTCTTTGACAATCATCCCCGCTTTTGCGGCAGGGAAATTATAGCCGGTTGCCCAATTCGAGGCTTTATTTTCCGGACGAAAGCGATACTGCCCAGACTTGAAGCCCTCAAAGGCAATCTCATCGCTTTGATAATAGACAAACTTGATCATATCAAAGTTGTAGCGCCCACGATTGACCGCAAGATTACGGCCCCAATAGTTGGGATCGCGCACATAGCTGACTGAACGCCCTGCTTCGACGCGACCAAGCTGATAAGGACCACTGCCCATCAACGGCGTTAAGCTTATCTTTTCAAAATCGGCATCAATAGAGGTCTTGGCAAAGATAGGAAACTGACCCACAGTTAGCAAAATCTCTTTGTTATCACTGGATGCAAAGACAAACTTCACTTTATGTTTATCAATAATTTGTATTTCTTTAATATCGCCTAGATAGCTGCGGATGTACATTGGACCTTTAGTGAGTATCGCCTCATAAGTGGCCTTGACGTCCTGACTAGTGACTGGCGATCTATCCCAAAACTTAGCTTTAGGATTAAGATGATAAATAATCCAACTCGTGTCCTCAGTATCGTAAGTCACGCCTGTTGCCAGCTGCGGATACATCGTAAAAGCTTCGTTCAATGAGCCGGTCATCAAAGTATCGTAGAGATAATCGGTGCCAACCATCGCCACGCCGGTCGTCATCCATTTATTAGCCGCATTAAAGGTGCCGCGAGCATCCAATGACAGTGTACCGCCCTTTGGCGCCTCAGGATTGGCGTACGGCATATAAGGCGCATCAATATATTCAGCGCTACTGTTATGGCCAAGCGCTTTAGTCGTAATAACCTCAGCTTGACTGATAGACGCGCAGCAAAGCAATAGGCTCAAAGTAGCGGCCTTATATGATTGGTATAATATAGCTTGTATCGGAGCGTTGTTGATCATAGCTTGTCTATCATTAGGGCGCTATCGGCACTTTTTATCAAAGCAGACTTTTGACAGTAGCTTAATTCTAGCGGTGTTGCAAAATTTTATCATACCAAACTTCGCTTTTTTCACCTAATCAAATGCGTAGATGAATCTGTCCAACAAAAAAGACGCAGCTCAATAAGTTGCGTCTTTATTTACTATAAAAATATTTCGCTCTTTAAACGAAAAGAACAGCTATCTTCAATAGTTTAAGCATACTTCTTTTCAAAGTCCTGCATGAAGTCTACGAGCTTTTGCACCCACTCAAGCGATACCGCGTTATAGATACTAGCGCGCATACCGCCGACGTCACGGTGACCTTTTAGATGTAGCAAGCCCGCTTTTTCTGACTCTTCAAGAAATACTTTATCTAAATTGTCATCTGCCAAGGTGAAAGGCACGTTCATAATCGAGCGGTACTCTTTAGCGACAGGATTATTATAAAAATCGCTGTCATCGATGGTCTTGTATAACAAATCTGCTTTTTGCTGATTGATTTTACCGATAGCCTCGACTCCGCCCTGCTCTTCTAACCAGTCAAATACTAAACCTGCTAGATACCAAGAATACGTCGCTGGCGTATTAGACATCGACTCTTTTTCGGCTTGATGGGTATAGTTCATCAGCAGAGGGCACCAATCGCTCGTTTTACCTAGTAGATCCTCACGGATAATGACAATAACGAGGCCTGCTGGACCGATATTTTTTTGTGCGCCGGCATAAATCATGCCGTACTTAGAGACATCAATCGGCTGCGACAAGATATTTGATGACATATCAACGATGAGCGGCGCATCGACCTTTGGCGGCTCAAAGATTTGCAAGCCATGAATGGTCTCATTGGCGCAGTAATGAAAATAGGTCGCATCCTCGCTTAAAGTCCACTCATCAGAAGCGGGTACGTCCGTGAACTTGTTTTCTTTACCACTAGCGACTACGTTTATCTCACCTAAGCCTAGTTTAGCGTAACGCTTAGCTTCTTTAATGGCTTTATCCGACCAAGTCCCTGTCGAGAGATAATCAGCGCGGCCATTGTTTAATAGATTTAAAGGAATAGCCGAAAACTGCAGACTAGCGCCGCCCTGTAAAAACAGCACTTTATAGTTATCAGGGATATCCATTAGCGAGCGCAGTTTACTTTCCGCTTTTTCGGTAATAGCGATATATTCTTTACTGCGGTGGCTGACCTCCATCACTGAGACGCCGCGATCCTGCCAATCTAGCATCTCGCTTTGTGCGCGCTGTAGAACCTCAGTAGGAATAGTAGCAGGTCCTGCAGAAAAGTTGGGAGTTCGATGTGGAGCAGTATGTTCAGACATAATAAGGATTCCAAGCAGTAACAAAGAAATAGAGAAAAAGTTAAGTATAAATTTTAGAACCGCGTAAAGCTATTTTGAGCTAAATCATATAGCAATCAAAAACAACGAGCTAATCGGAAATCTGCTGCCAAAACTCACGCTTAAGCAGACTGTCTTCAAGCATCGCCTCTAAGCTAGGCGTCGTCGCAAATTTAGGATGAGACAAACCGTCGGGCAAAGCGGTCAATACAGCCACCTGAATATCTTCGCTCTGTGCAATCTTAAAGATATAACCGGCGAGACTGGCATTAGCAAGCTCAGCGGTATCCATACCCGCGCATATTGGAAAAGAGCTGGTCTCACAGTCTAATGATAGCGCTTGCGTGATATTTTGCCAAAGCTTTTGACTGGCGTCATTGAGCGCCTGAATATCCACGATTAGCACCCAATTGCCAAAACGTGCGCCTTGCAAATCAAAAGGCGCAACTTTCTCAGAACTAACAGGAGCTAAGTCAGAACTAGCGCTAGCAGTATTAGCTTGCTCTACGCTAGAGGGTTCAGAAAAGGTATTTAGATCATCAAAGTTATAAGACTTGCTTGAGGCATTTAAGCTGTCGTTGTTGTTAGAGGTGTTAGCCTTATCAACATCAAAACCATCTTCACTAAAGCTATTAGGTGGTGCGTGCTCAGTAGTTGTGGCCTCATCGTCTAAAGCCACTGGCGCAGTCATAGAGCGTTTATCTACTAAATGATCAATTGCTACGCCTGACTCAACTTGCTCATCTAACACTGGCTGCTGCTCGGTTAATGCAGCTGATGCTTGCTCTTCACCGGCGCGGTTCTCGATATCGCTTATTTTTAGCGTTGGTGAGTCTGGTCGCACCCATTGTCCGATACCCATCATCGCCAAAATCTGTCGTTGCTGAGCTTGCTGATAGCGAGCATAAAGCTCTGAGCGCTGTCGCTGCACAGTAGATAATGAAGTCGTTTGGCTATCGCTCATTGGGATGAATTATCCTACTTATTTAGAGTCAATATCGTAGCCTTTAAGCAGATACTATGCAAGACTATGACAAATTTTTGACCAAAAAAAACCCTTTACAAATAAGGGCTGCATCGATCCTGTAGTTATTTTATAGACAAAAAAAAGCGACTCCATCAGCACATCCTCGGCACACAATGAATCTAATACCGTTGCTACCTTCCGGTCCTGGCGGGGTTCATAGAACACTGTTGCGAGGCTACCAATGGAGCCACCAGTTGCAAATTATACTTACTTTTTTCTATTTTACAAGCCCTAACGCTATAAACGTTAGCTTTTCGTGCGATAGTTAAACGCCATGGTTGGTTTTAAGCCTGCTAGAAAGCAGCAAGGTTGTGACAAAACACTTATATTATTTATTATTAGATTTGTTATGTTAATAATCTCTAAAAATACTATTAAATTATTTGCTTTTAAAAATCATTCATTCAAGGAGCTATGATGAAAAACTTACCCGCGAATAAACTGGCTTTAATGACTGGCAGCGCTTTTTTATTGAGTGCAGCAATTAGCAGCGCCCACGCTGAGCCTACAGGTTATGATCAGCTTACCTTTCAGACAGAAGTTAAGGAAGAGATCGCCAATGATGAAGTACGCGCCAGCCTCTATAAAAAAGCACAAGCAAGCGACGCTAAGAGCTTAGCGACGACACTGAACACTTCAATTAATAGAGCCTTAGCGATTGCTAAGCGCTACCCTAGCGTCACCGTCAGTACCGGTCAGCAAAGCACTTATCCGCGTTACGATAAAAACGATAAGATCATCGGTTGGACAGGTCAGGCTAATATAGACCTAAAAAGCACTGACTTCACTGCGACCAGTCAGCTTATTGCAGATCTACAAGAAACTTTAGTCATGAACAATCTAAACTTTGGTATTTCAGAAAGTAAAGAAGATGCGCTGGAGCAAAAGCTAATGACTGAAGCGTCTCGAGCTTTTCAGCAACAAGCCAAAAACTTAACTCGTGCTTGGGATGCGCGCGGTTATCGAGTGGTAAGTGTCAATCTCAATACCGGCAATAATAACTATCCGCGTCCTATGTATAGTAGCATGCGCGCTGATGCTGAGTCCTCATCCGTACCGAGTCAAAAATTTGAATCAGGTAATAGTACCGTCTCTGTTACCGCCAACGGTACTATCGAGCTGAATAAGTAACTAGTAAATAACGCTAAGCAGAGCGTGCTAAGTCACTGACCTTGTAGCACCCGCAGCGCGTTTGATCAGTTGATCTACAGGGGCTTTTGGACCGAGCGTGCCAAAAGCCAGTCCGTGCTCGCCGCCTAGACGAGAGCGGCAGAATTCTGCTGCTATATTTTTATTTTCCGTATTGAGTAAGATGGAAGCTTGCAGCATCAACGCCAAGCGCTCTATGACGTAGCGACTTCTAAACTCTAAAGTTTCCGTATCCTCAAAATAACTCGCTAGTTTCTCAAGCTCTTTATCAAAATACCTATTTTTGCCGGCAGCGGTTTGCAGCTCAGTAAATAACGCCTCGCGAGTAGCCGGTTCTTTATTTAATGCGCGTAGCACATCAAGGCATTGGATATTGCCGCTACCCTCCCAAATTGAGTTGAGCGGTGCCTGACGATAAAGCCTCGGCATAATATTTTCTTCGACATAACCGATACCGCCGAGACATTCTTGTGCTTCATTGACTAACACGGGCGTACGCTTGCATATCCAATATTTACCAATAGCAGTCGCGATACGCGCCAGCGCTGCTTCATGAGGGTCAGTTTCAATCAGACTGATGGCGCGCGCCACTCTCATGGTCAAGGCTAATGCTGCATCAGACTCTAAGGTCAAATCAGCGAGCACATTGCGCATAAGCGGTTGATTAATTAACAAATCGCCAAAAGCTTCACGTCCAGAAGTATGATGGATCGCTTGTACGACTGCTTGGCGCATTTGCGCCGCTGAGCCTATCATACAATCTAGCCGCGTTAAGGCCACCATCTCAATAATAGTAGCGACACCTCTGCCCTCTATTCCTACTAATTCACCAAAAGCCCCGGCGAATTCCACCTCGGAGGAAGCATTCGACCAGTCGCCTAGCTTATCCTTCAGGCGTTGAATCCTTACTGCATTGAGCGTACCATCAGGACGAAACCTCGGTACTAAAAAACAGCTAAGCCCGTTTTCAGATTGGGCTAATACTAAATGAGCGTCAGACATAGGCGCAGAATAAAACCATTTATGACCAACGATTTGGTAACTGTCATCGTTTTGCTTGATAGCTCTGGTGCTGTTACGCCGTAAGTCAGAGCCGCCTTGTTTTTCAGTCATCCCCATGCCAATAGTGCAGCCGCTCTTTTGCTCCATAGGTAAGCTACGAGGATCGTATTCTGTCGATAGCAGTTTCGGTATCCATTTTTCAGCGAGCTCTGCATTATGACGCAAAGCCGGAATAGCCGCGTAAGTCATTGACATCGGACAGCCAAATCCCGCTTCCGCTTGTGAGCCAAGATACATCACGGCCGCTCGCGCTACATGCGCACTCTGGCGACTCTCGTTGCGCCAAGCAAAATTACTCATGCCATAATATATGCCCGCTGTCATTAGCTCATGATAAGCAGGGTGAAATTCGACTTCATCTATACGGTGACCATAACGATCAAAAGGTCGAAACTTAGGAGGGTTTTCATTGGCAGCAAACCCCTTATCTATCATATCACCACCGGTACGGGCACCAAATTCGCTCAAATGAGCACTGGCCCACGACGCTCCTTCTCGAATAACGGCTTCTTTTAGCGCGTCATCGGTCTCCCAAGCGTTATAATTCGCTAAAGCGACTGGTTGATTATTGACTTCATGGGTGCTGAATTGATTGGTCGTTGACATCTTCTCGGTATCCTTCATAGTAATCCTTCCTAAGGCTTGGCTAACTATCCTTGTCACCTGCCTTATTATTTGTCCCTTATTTTACTTACCACTCATGATTGCTTATAGTCAGTTCAAAATAAAGTTGTTATAAATTTGAACGCGCTACTGGTATAAATTTTACTTGCGTGCTGTTATCTTTCGATGCTGTGCAAATAATATTTTAAAAGAAAGCATCCCAGCAGCGCTATGACACTTTTAAAGTAATTCGACTATATCTTGCATTATAATAAATCACTAAATAATAAATCACTCAACCCAGAGTATTACACATGGAATCATATATTGTCAAAGAATGTAATCATCAATGGCCAGCCGCTCGCCATCTCATTTTGCGCTTACTGACAGTAGCTAATAATGAGACGCTGAGCATAGCTGAGATCATTCGTGCCGGTAGGCTGTTTGCGATCAAAGAAAATAATATACGAGTGACTATGGCTCGTCTGGCGCAAGCACAATTGGTTGAAGCGGTGGATTCTGCTATTTATCGTTTGGGCCCGAAAGCTAAGAAGTTAGGCGCTGACGTTGCCGCTTGGGAGCACGCGGATAAGCGCGTTATGACATGGGATAGTTCTTGGATAGCGGTGACTACCGGCGGGCTACCGCGTAGCGATCGCAAAATACTGCGGGCCCGTACCAGAGCGCTCACTTTATTGGGCTTTCGTGAGCTAGATGCCGGACTCTATATCCGCCCTAATAACTTGAGTGGCGGTGTTAAGGGAATACGAGCACGGTTATTCGATTTGCAATTAGAGCCAGAAGCCGCAGTGTTTCAGGCAAGTCAATTTGATAAAGATCGGCAAAAAAAATCACTTGGCCTTTGGGCGGATATGCAACTGGAATCACACTATGAGAAGCTATCAAAACAGCTAAGCGATTGGCAGAAGACTCGGCATACCCTTGATAATGAGACGGCACTTCGCGAGGCTTATCTTCTTGGCGATTTCGCTATTCGCAATGTCGTTTTCGACCCTTTATTGCCCGCGCCTTTAGTCGATGAAAAAGCTCGTCAGCATTTTTTCGACACCGTGCGGCAGTTTAATACAAAGGGCCGTGAACTTTGGTACGCTTTTTTTACTAAAGCAAGTTAACTCATGCTTGGCCGAAGTGCTGATGGTAAAGCCTGTACTATTAATACAAGCTAACAAGTATTACTCTTGCTCAGCCTGCCAAGCACTCATCCCGCCAAGATAAATATCGAGGTGCTGAAAGCCTTGGCTTGCCAGCCACCCTGCCGCTACCGTCGCTCGCTGACCACTAGCGCACATCAACGTATAATGGTGATCTCGGTCCAGATCACGCCAACGCTCATTAAGATGACCGACATAGATGTGTTCAGACTCTTCTATCGCAGACTCGCTGCGCTCATCAAGATCTCTGACATCGAGTAATGTCCAAGTCCTGCTGTTTTTCGCATTAGTAGCGTTATCTGTAAAATCAGTGTTACCTGCAAGCCGCGATTTTACTTCTTCGGTTGCTATCATCGGGGTCTGCTCTATACTCTCGCCTTGTTTGGCCGCGGAGATTAGACCGACATAGCCGCCTACGATATTGTCAAGAGCAATCCTGACCAGATGCGTCATCGCCGTCGCCAGCTGCTCCTCATCAGCGGCAACCAGCGCTATGCTCTCACCCTCAGCGATGAACCAGCCTGCAAAAGCAGAAATCATACCGACAGGCAGACTCATAGAACCCGGCAAATGAACTGAAGCATAAGCGAGCGGCTCGCGAATATCAATCAGATGATCGACATCGCAGTTGTTGAGTTGTTCAAGCGATAAATTAAGGGGGCGCATAATGCGCGGCGCGGCATCGCCTCCTTCCATGTTGATTCGTTCCATGAGCTTAAAATAAGGCGGCTGGTAATGATTTTCGTTAATCTTCGCTCGGATAAACTTATCTCTGCTCTCAATTTGCAGTCTTGGGTTATTCAATTTTTCATGCCCGACGCTTGAGAACTCACGCTCTGCCATACCTGAGCCACAAACCGAGCCGGCACCATGCGCTGGATAAATCATCGCCTGATCGCCTAGGGCTATGATCTTTTGTAGCGAATCATAAAGCAGACCGGCAACTTCTTCGCGCTTGTCAGGATAAAAATCCGTGCGCCCCACATCGCCGACGAACAGCGCGTCCCCCGTAAATACGCCCACTGCATTGGTAGGATAAGCGCTATCAAACATAACATAGGCTAAATGATCAAAGGTATGCCCAGGGGTCTCCAGCACTTGTATCTCAAGCTGACCAATCTTGAAACAGTCTCCTTCTCGTGCCGTTTGTGCATAAACGATTTCGCGCTCTGGATTGGGGCCGTGATAGACGCTTGCGCCAGTAAGCTGCGCTAATATAGGAGCGCCTGAGACTAAGTCTTCGTTACGATGCGTTTCAAATATATGGGTAATCTTAAGCCCGGCGGCTCGTGCTTTTTCGATATAAATCGCACAGTCACGACGCGGGTCAACCACTGCCGCTTGCCCGTTCGAGCCAAACAGATAGGATAGGTGCGAGAGCCCGGGGGTTTTTATCTTTTCAAATAGCATAGTTATCTCCTTGTACGATATAAGTCATGACTGACTTCGAAGATAACACAGGATTTTAGTCTTCATCAATATACAATAACATATATTAACATGGTATATATTATATGCTCTGTCTCACTTAGGCAAAAGACTAGAAGGATGGTTTTCTTATTCTGCAATCAAGGTTATCTAAGTGGCAAATACCCTAACCACGACAAAAGTAACAAGGTATTCTTGCTTTTATTTATGAGCACATGTTGAACGCTTAACGCAGTTAGACTAGTATAATGATACTACCCAATTAGGAAGGGTAACACTCAATGCTTATTTTAAGGGAATAACTATGTATGCTGTCATTGGAGCCGGTCCGATGGGGCTAGCTACGGCGCGTAATTTACAAAAGCTCGATATTCCTTTCGTTGGTTTTGAGGGACATAGTGATGTCGGCGGCTTATGGGATATCGATAATCCGCATAGTACCATGTACGAGACAGCGCACCTGATATCTTCCAAGCATATGACGGAGTTCAGCGAGTTTCCGATGCCGGACTCTGTAGCCAGCTATCCTCATCATTCAGAGCTGCGTCAATACTTCCAAGATTTCGCTAATACCTTCAATCTCAAATCCTGTTATGAATTTTCCACTCGCGTCATCAGCCTTGAGCCTGAAGGCGATGGCTGGCGTCTAGTCAGCGAACATAATGGCAAACAGCAATCTCGAGTGTTTACAGGCGTGCTGATTGCCAATGGTACTTTGCACAAGCCTAATATGCCAAACCTGCCGGGTGATTTTTCCGGTACGTTTATGCATTCATCCCAGTATTGTAGCCCGTCTGTATTTACAGATAAGCGTGTACTTATCGTCGGTTGCGGAAATTCTGGTGCGGACATCGCCGTAGACGCGGTGCATCATGCTAAGTCGGTAGATATCAGCTTGCGGCGTGGCTATTATTTCCTGCCAAAATTCATCAATGGCCGCCCTATCGACACTTTAGGCAGCAAACTTAAGCTCCCAAGAAAAGCCAAACAGCGCTTAGATGCGGCAATGATTCGAACGATTATTGGCAAGCCCTCCGATTATGGTCTGCCCGATCCTGACTACCGAATGTACGAGTCGCATCCAGTTATCAATTCCTTAGTGCTGCATCATTTAGGTCATGGTGATATCACACCGCGACGAAATATCAGTGCTATCGAAGGTCATACGGTGACATTCAGTGATGGCAATAGCGGCGATTACGACTTGATCTTAATGGCGACTGGCTATCTGCTTGATTATCCTTTTATTGAGCGTAAGCATCTCAATTGGCCGGCTGAGCAAGACGCACCGCAGCTGTATATGAATGTCTTTCATCCGGATTATGATACTTTATTTATGATGGGCATGGTTGAGGCGGCAGGTCTCGGCTGGGAGGGTCGCAATCAGCAAGCGCGCTTAGTCGCGTTATATATCAAGCAGCGCGAGCAAAACAGCGTCGCGGCTAGTCGTTTCGATGAGATCAAACGCGCGCGTAGCAACGTAACGCTCGATGGCGGTTACGATTATATTAAGCTGGCACGCATGGCTTATTACGTCAATAAAGACGAATACCTAACCACTCTCGCTGAGCATATCGCTGAGTTGCAAGCAGATGAAGATATAGCAGAAGCTAAGCATAAAACTTCGAATAACAGTAGCTCTAAAGCGAGCCGCTTCAAAAGCAGGCTATTTAATAGGCAAAAGCACAAACCGGACTCCTCAAGATGAGTGGCGCGTTACCGATAGTCTTCGACCCTGCTAGCTTAATTGTGCTTAACGTTATTTTGGCGCTGATGATGTTTGGGGTTTCACTGACGCTACGTTTTGAGGATTTTAAACGTATTATATTAGCGCCTGTTGCACCTATAGCAGGCCTGTTCGCTCAGTTTTTGTTACTGCCGCTAGCGACTTGCCTGTTTACTTGGGCGCTAAATATCGAGCCGGAACTGGCTTTAGGGATGATTTTGGTAGCCTCCTGTCCTGGTGGCAGCTTTTCTAATATCATGACTTGGCTTGGTCGCGGTAATGTGGCGGTCTCTGTCAGTATGACCGCAGTATCGAGCTTGGCTGCGACGGTTCTGACGCCGCTGAACTTTGCCTTTTATGGCTGGCTTAACCCACATACTCGCGACTACCTGACCCAAATCACCCTTGAGCCTAGTAGCATTTTATTATTAGTACTGTTAGTGCTCGCTGTGCCTTTGGTGCTCGGTATGTTGACCGGTCGCAAGTTTCCAAAGCTAGTCGCGCGCAGCGAAAAACCGTTACGCATTATCTCACTACTGGTTTTTTTGGCCTTTGTCGCTATCGCTTTTTCTAATAATTTTGAGTTATTTATTGAACGTTTTCATAGCTTTTTTTGGTTGGTAGTCGCTCACAACTTATTGGCGTTATCACTTGGCTACGGTATGGGCACAGCGCTGAAACTCCCTACTGCTGATCGCCGTGCCGTCACCATGGAAGTCGGTATTCAAAATTCAGGGCTCGGCTTAGTCATCTTGTTTACTTTTTTTCCGCAAGCAGGCAGCATGATGCTCATCACCGCTTTTTGGGGCGTATGGCATCTCGTCTCAGGCTTGACACTTTCCCAAATTTGGGCACGGAGGCCCTATGACTAAACGCATCCTTATCACTGGCGCAGCAGGCTACATCGGCCATCAACTCGGTAATCGACTCGCCGCTCATTATTCGGTCATAGGCACTGATATTTGCACTCGTGAGCATTTAGACTTTGCTATAAAAATCTTAGATATACGTGAAGATAAACTCGCGCAGTTACTGATAGATGAGCAGATCACTCACGTCGTACATCTAGCCTCTATTTTGCAAGCCTCGAAAAATCGAGCACGCGATTTCGATATCGACGTCAATGGCACGCGCAATGTCCTTGAGTGCTGTATAAAAGCGGGTGTGCAACATTTAACTATCACCAGCTCAGGCGCGGCTTACGGTTATCATGCCGATAACCCAGCTTGGATCGATGAACAAGATGCGCTGCGCGGTAATAGCGAATTTGCTTATTCAGATCATAAGCGGCAAATTGAGGAGCTACTCAAGGCGTTTCGGCAAAAGCACCCAGAGCTACAACAGCTGATATTTCGGCCCGGCACCGTGCTAGGCGCTGATACCCGTAATCAAATTACAGATTTGTTTATGGCACCGCGCATTCTAGCGCTCAAAGGCAGTGACTCGCCTTTCGTCTTTATTTGGGATCAAGATGTACTCAATGCGATGGAGATGGGGATTACAGAGGATAAAACTGGCATCTATAATATGGCAGGCGATGGCGCACTAACGATGAAACAGATTGCGGATAAGCTGAATAAACTGCTATTGACATTGCCAGTTTGGGTGATCAAAGCAGCGCTACAAGTCGCTAAATGGCGCGGTAAACCTACCGGTCCTGAACAAGTCAATTTTTTGCGTTATCGTCCGGTGCTTGCTAATCGACGTCTAAAAGAAGAGTTCGGCTATCAGCCTGCCAAGACTTCTGCTGAGACGTTTGAATATTTTATGGCGGCCAATGGATTGGATAAACCTTAACACTACTGCATAACTTTTATAGGGAAAACGTCATAGGAGAGCCTCATTATGACCGTCACATTAATTACCGGCGCAGCGTCCGGTTTAGGGTTAGCAATGGCTCGTCATTGGTACGCTGCTGGTCATCACTTAGTGCTTGCCGACATAGATTCAGAGGCGCTGTCGGCAAGGGCGGTTGAATTCTCAGATAGCGCAAGAATCATGGCAGTAGCTACCGATATCACGCAAGCTGACGATATTGACTTGCTCATAAATCAGGTAAGTGCGCACTTTGGCCGTCTTGATATATTGGTAAACAATGCTGGCATCACTCACCGCTCACCGGCGCATCAGACTGATCCTGCGGTGTTTCGTAAGGTAATGGCAGTAGACTGGCAAGGCGCGGTAGAGCTGACTATGGCGGCATTGCCTTTATTGCGAGAGTCTCGTGGTCAGATCGTCTGTATCGGCTCCATGGCGGGCTGGATGCCAGTGCCGGGACGAGCCGCTTATTGCGCTGCCAAAAGCGCGCTGACGCAATTTTTTGAAGTATTGCGCTTAGAGTTAGAGGCTGATGGTATTCATATCCTAATGGTGTATCCTAGCTTTTTGGACACCCCTATTGAGGATCATGCGCTCGGTCATGATGGCAATATTGCCAAGCATCAACGCTCAGTCATTGGCAGTATTCGGAGCGCTGAGTGGATGGCCGAGAGGATTGCTCAAGGTCTAGCGCAGCGTAAACGCTGGATCTTGCCCGAACCTGTCTCGCGCTTTGGCAGTATCCTTTGGCGTATCGCCCCTAGCCTTTATCTTAAGCAAATACGTCAGCGCTTTGCCACTGAGCTGTCATAAGTAACTATACTAAACTCTACTGACAACGACTTCTCAATCCAAAACCTCTGTAAATCAATACTATGTTAATCAATACTATATCAATCACTACTAAAAGGAATTTTTATGCTAAAAATCATCCCTATTGCCGCTTTGGCGCTGCTAGCGACATCTTGTGCTAGTGTCGAAAACATTTTGCCAAATAATACCGAACACGCTACCACTATGACAACGCCTGCTACCCATGCCAAAAAAGGCTTGATCACTTTGCAAAGTCAGCACTCTGTCTCAGACACCGCCAACAAGCTTACCAAAGTCATCGAGAACAAAGGCATGACAGTCTTTGCGCAAGTCGATCATCAAAAGAACGCCGCCGGGGTTAATTTATCCTTACGGCCCACACAAGTGGTGATGTTTGGTAATCCCAAAGCGGGCACACCGCTGATGAATTGCGAGCAAAGCATCGCGATAGATTTACCACAAAAAGTGTTAATCACTGAAGATGCACAGCAGAGAGTTTGGCTATCTTATAACGATCCTCAATACCTCAAAAACCGTCACAACCTACAAGGGTGCGATAAAGAGCTGGCTAATATCGCCAAAGCGCTCAATGGTATTAGCCAAGCTGCTATTGCCAAGTAATCTGATTAAGGGTTTAAGACAAGGTCTTAGTGAATAATTGAGTATAAATAAAAAGGGGTTTGCCCAATGAGCAAGCCCCTTTTATTTATCTATTTATCATAAAAAAAACACTAACAACTATAGGCAGGTTTAAGCCGCTACGGTATTGGGGATAGGAAATACTTTGTCATAGACCCAGTTGAAAACAAAGGCGTATAGCAAATAGAAAGTCGCCATAGCAATATCCATCTTAAAAGCCTCCCAAAGGCTAATGTTTAGATATATCGCTATGAATGGCAAAAATAACAGTAGCAAGCCGCCTTCGAACAAGATGGCATGCAACACTCTTATTGGCACGGTTTTTTGCACCCTGCCGCGCAGTTTTAGCATAGTATTATCAAATAGGATGTTATAAAAATAGTTCCACACCGTAGCGACAATAGAACCTACTAGCGCTATAGCGCCCATCGTATGAAGCTCAAAGCCAAAGGCAAAACTTGCCAGTGGCGCAAAGATGAGCAACCCGATAATCTCAAAGCTTAAAGTATGGCGGATACGGTCTTTTTTGGTACGCATAACGATCACTATCCTAACTACAGCAGTATTTAGCTAACCATCGGGCAATCACTATAAACATCATCATGCAGCGCTACCAAATACGCTTCATCAGCTTATCTTTTTTGATAAATTGATGGTATAGCGCCGCGCCAATGTGAGCGGCGGTAAACGCCAAAATCAACGGCCAAATGATCTCTGTATGCCAGTCATTAAAGGTACGCGCTAAACCGCGATCTGGAGTGACGAACACTGGAATCTCGAACAGGCCAAACACATCGACCGCGCGGCCGCCATAAACGGACATCAGCAGTCCTGCAATCGGCATCGCAATCAGTAGCGCATAAAGTGCAAAATGGGTGAACTTAGCGATGACGTCTTGCCATTTGGGCATTGGGGCGTCAGGCGGCGCTTTTACAAATACTCGGCTAATGACCCGGGCCAGCATCCAAAACAATAAACTAACGCCAAAAGCTTTATGCAAGCCAATATAAAGCGAGTCATCGGTAGTGTCATAAAGAAACATCAGCGCCCACGTCACTAATAATAGCAGCGCGCTTATCCAATGAAAAACACGGCTGATCATAGGCCATTTGTTTAGCGGAGCTACCCTAGATTGAACTTGGTCCATACTTCACCCTTAAAATAGAAAGCGTTACCTTTTATCCAGACTTAACTGCCGTACTATATAGATATCTAGACATAAATGCTCTACATAGCCATTTTTGTGCTAGCAGTTTATCACCAATAACGGAATACCTGTGAGCTGAATACTAGGGCCTATCCTAACCACTCAACAATAAAACCCTATAAATAGCAGCGCTTATGATAGCAAATCTGCGCGCAAATGACTGCTACTGTATCCATTTAATCCTAACTTAAGCAGTGATAAGCCATAAAAACCTTAATAAAAATAAGGATTTACCTTAACCGATGGAAACAACAATATTTCCGATGAATGGTGTAAGAATTAGAGTCGAATAGGAGTATAGTTTATATTAACTTGCTGAGTTTGTATTTTACCTAAACTTAATAAGGATGATTTAACGTTCAAGCTTAAAGTTTCTGCCAGCCTCTAACTCATTAGTTTTTCTACAAGGATTCGTATGAAATACACTACCAAGGCCTTAATCTCAGCGATGGCCATATGCCTTAGTGCAAGCGCTGTCGCTTCTAGTCACCGAGAAGCTCCTTCCATTACTAAAACCCCAAAAGTCGATGCCACTGACCTTTACATGTTCAATAGTTATGAGAATGGGCGAGCAGACTACGTCACTATCATCGCCAACTATTTGCCATTGCAGGATGCTTATGGCGGACCCAATTATTTTGCCTTAGATCCAGACGCACTTTATGAGATTCATATCGATAATAACGGCGATGCCGTCGAAGATATCACTTTTCAGTTTGACTTTACTCAAAACCTAAACAGCATTGAAATTGACTCAGATGGTGATTCTTCAACGCCAAATGTAGCCATACCGCTAGTTAATGCTGGCGATGCCTCAAATCCAGCCAATGTGCAAACCAATGAGACGTATGAAGTCACTATGGTGAAAGGAGATCGCCGTAGTGGTTCACGCACGTCTTTAGGCAGTTTTGATAAGCCTTTTGATTACATTGGTACCAAATCTTTCCCTGACTATCCTACTTATGCTAGAAGTTTTATCAAGAATTTAAACTTAGGTAGCTGTGGTAATGGTAAAGTGTTTGTCGGTCAACGTGCTGAAGGTTTTGCTATTGATTTGGGTAAAGTATTTGACCTTATCAACCTCAACCCACTAGGCGAGCGAGATGGCGGTACTAACATTTTAGCCAACAAAAACGTCACCTCTATCGCTATGGAAGTGCCCAAGGCTTGTTTAACTGCTGGTTCAGACCCTGTCGTTGGCGCTTGGACGACTGCTAGTGTCCGTCAAGCGACCCTAGTAAATGGCAATCCTGGTTCAGGTATTAATACCACTGCCAAAAAAGGCGGTGCTTGGACGCAAGTGTCCAGATTGGGTATGCCACTAGTCAACGAAGTCGTTATCGGTCTAAAAGATAAAGATAAGTTCAACGCCTCAGAACCAAAAGATGATGTGGCCAAATTTGCGCCTTACGTCTTCTATCCGACGCTTCCTGCACTAATTGAGACGCTATACCCAAGTGCACCGGCACCTACCAACTTCCCGCGTCAAGATCTAGTCACTGCCTTTTTGACCGGGGTCCCCACAGTCAACAAACCGGCTAATACAAAACAAGTACCGGCAGATATGCTTCGTCTCAATACTAGCATCGCCGCTGTCGCCGCCGCCAATCAAAACGATCTAGGCGTTCTTAGTATTATCCCAGGTCAAGACGATGGTCGACCTAATGCCAATACCGATGATGTCGCAGGCTTTCCGAATGGTAGACGTCCGGGTGATGACGTCACCGATATCGCGCTTCGAGTCTCTATGGGTGCGCTCTGTCATGCCGGTTTACCAGCAGCAGTAACGTGTGTGCCTGCAGATGCCGCAGCCGGTAAAGCGCTCTTCACCGACGGCGCTCTTAAGCCTGCTACTGAATTTGATTCGGTCTTCCCATATTTAACGACTCCGAATCCAGGTAGCCGATAAGCTGAATCTAACCCAAGGAGAAATACTATGCGCTATCTATTTTTAGCCGTATTGGTCACTGGATCAGCTGCTCTTATTGGTTGCTCTGACAGTGACAATAACGACTTTGACTTTGATAATCAAAATGAAAATGCTAATTCAGTTGATCAAGCGAATGCTCAATTAGCTGTTGATAGAACATCAGATGTCATTGATGCTAGCAACGATGTCAACACTGATGAGCCGCAAGATATAGATCGAATTATATTACCTGAGGCTAACACCGCTGAACCCGTTGCTATCACTGATGCAAACGCTTCACTGTAGAGCACTGGCAGATTAACCTAGCACCTGATCATTCTACTGATTGGGTGCTTATTTATGTCAAAAGCTGAGAGATACTATGCACAGGTTAAAATCATTCTTTATATCATTAGCGCTATTTGCTACTGCTAGTCCTACACTTTTTGCCGCGCCTTTCACCCCTGATGATGATCAGCAAATTCTAGCGACCTTACCTACTGATTCACCGCCGCCGCGTTACTCAACGGTTAGCGACTTTGTCTCTGGTAGCACAAACACTAGTCCCGAGCAGACTCGGCAGTTATTAGAACGAGCGTATTTGCAAGGAGATCCCCGCGCGCTAGGCCAAGCACAAGCGCAGCTAGATCAATCTGATGACCAAAACGCTGAAACTCTTATGCTGCGAGCACGCGCCTTACAAGCGGCGCATAAATTCGATGAGGCCAAAGGAGTATTAGAGCAGATACTCAGTCAAAACCCCTCCGACCCTGATGCGCTATTGACGCTATCTTCTTTGCTATTAGTACAAGGTCAATTTGATGAGGCGATGAGCTACTGTAATAGACTGAATGACGCCTCACTTCGAGTCTATCAACTGGCCTGCGTGGCTCAAATCAATAGCATGACAGGCAAGCTGTCGCAAGCGAAGGAGACCTTAAGCGGATTGGCGAGTTTAGCTCCTGGGCTTGATGCTGCGACCGCGCGGTGGATATACCTTATTCAAGCGGATGCGGCGCTGCGTAGCCAAGACGCGCCGCTAGCAAAAGAAGTCTTTGCCATGATGGATAGTCAAACCGTACCTACACTGATGGCTCGCGCAGATTGGTTATTGGCTCAAGGCGAATATGACAAGGTGCGGCAGTTGCTCCAAGACCATACTGACAAAGACGCTTTATTGCTAAAGCTCATTAGCGCACAAGTTGCATTAGAGGATCCTAAGGCGCAGCAAAACTTAGCGTTGATGCAAGACCGTATTGAGGTTTGGCGTATTCGTCAAGAAAACGCCCACAAAAGAGAACAGGCAAACTATGCTCTGCTTAGTAACCAGACCAACTTAGCGCTGAAGCTAGCGCAGGAAAACTGGCAACAGCAACGAGAAACTGCTGATATTGCTATTTATACCACCGCTGCTATCAAGGCTAATAGTCAGGCTGATATTGACATCGTAGAACAGTTTATAAAAGAGACTGGTTTTGAATATCCAGCCCTAGAGCGTAGTCTAAATAAACGCCATCTCAGCAAGGAGACGCACTTATGAGCCTTTTAAAGAAATTTAGTGGGTTAAAGAAAGTTAGTGAGTCAAAGGCGTTTAGAGGATCAAAGACAATAAGTTGGCATCAAAGCTATCGTTATCTGCTAGCGCCCTTATTAGTCATGCTGTTGGCGATGAGCTCCACCTTAGTGCAAGCACATGAGGCTAGCACTGCTTATCTAAACTTAACGGTGGCTGATACTGACAATACGGCAAAAAATAACTATAGCGCAGAATATGAGGTGTCACTCAGAGATTTAGCCTTGCTGGTAGATATAGACGGTAACGGCGATCAGCAAGTGAGCTGGGCGGAAGTCAAGTCGCAACAAACGCTTATCGCTCAGTTAATTGCGGCGCAAGTACAATTACAAAGTGATGGTAATAACTGCCAAACGACTAACTTTGCCCCATTAGCCATTAATACTCGTGGCGGCTTTAATTACTTATATAGCAATTTTACTTTGAGCTGTGATGCGCCTATCGACAACCTTGATTATCAGATACTTGCAGGGATTGATGCCAATCACCGCCTAATTTTGACCCAAGTGGATAGTCAGTTGCCTGTACAGGTACTCAGCGTTGGTCAAACGCCACTAGGTGCTAGTGAGGACGCTGGCGCAGGTTGGCTATCTATAGTAAGCAACTTTTTGCAAAGCGGTGTTCATCACCTATTGATTGGTATCGATCATTTACTATTCCTATTTGTGCTGTTGGTTCCTGCTGTGTACCGGCGTAAACAAAAACAACTGGTTGCTGTTGCCAAGCCTAAGTCGGCGTTGATAGAGGTATTTTGGATCGCCACTTCCTTTACGCTTGCGCACTCCATCACCTTGAGCCTAGCGGCGCTCGGTCTCGTTAGCATCCCTGCCCGCTTTATCGAATCCTTGATTGCATTATCGATAGCTTTTGCAGCCTTGAATAATTTAGTACCGATGCTGCGCGTTAGAGCCGTTTATTTGGCCTTTGTATTTGGTTTGATACACGGTTTCGGTTTTGCCAATGTTTTAGTTGATTTGCCTCTAGCGACTAGCGAGCGCGTCTTGGCATTATTGAGCTTCAATGTGGGGATTGAGCTTGGACAGCTTGCTTTCATCATTTTAGTCTTTCCGCTAGCTTTATTATTACGCCATACTCGTTTTTATAAAACGGTCATCTTTTACCTTGGCTCACTCGTGAGTATTGTTATTGCTCTGTGGTGGTTTGTAGAGCGAGCGTTTATAGGCTAGCTTGCGCATTGTGAGCTTTAGAACTTCTTAAGAGGTCGAGTGGCTGTCATATTTTTAATGAATACCTATGAGGGCTACTCAACTATTATACTTTCATTCCATTAAGGTCGTTGATAGACCAAAGACATAGGAATGGTAGCGTCGACTGCAAGGCCATCTACTTGTAAAGGCGTGAGCTGACCTGTCCTAACTTGAGTCGTGGCAACCGCATCGATGATAGGACTACCAGAGGTTTCAAGCAGCTGCACTTCAGTGATAACGCCCTCTTTATCTACAGAGAGCTCTAAAAGCACAATAAACACGTCGCCAGGGATAGCATCAGTACTGCGCCAAATCAGTAGAGGAACATCGGTGATAGGCTGATGCTTCTCAAGCCAGCTGCCCTGCTCTTCCAAAAAAGGGATCAGCGTTTTGTCATCGGCGTTCGTATTGCTTAAACTGTCTACATCAGTATCAGCGGTTGGTTCTCGCTCTTGATTTAGGTCTTGATTAGCGGCTTGCTCTGCAGCTAGCGCTAATATTTTGGTGATAGCCTCCTCGTCCGCTTGTGCTTGCCACTGCGCTTGCGCAGATATTTTGCGATTGCTCTGCTGGGTGGCAGCGCGTTTTTGTATGGCTTGTTCGCGATTGAATTGCACGGTTACTGCTCGGATCATCGCTGACAAATCATCTTCGGCTTCAGACTCATTCGAGCTATTTTGTGCAGATGCCATAACATCAGTATTAGTCGGGTTGCCCGAGGCTTTAGCGGCTAGCACTTCACGGTTATCTGTTACTGGCTGGCTTTGATTAGTTTCATCTGCTAAGTCAGCTTGCTCAGTGTTTAGCTCTTTTGTGACCTCTTTATTTTCTACAAGTGTCTTTTTCTCTACAAGCGGCTGTTTTGTCTCAACGGCCTCTTTTGGCTCGGCAGCTTTTACGATGCTCGCTTTTGCAGTGCTAACTTTTTCTTCTAATGCGACTTTTTGTTTTGGTAATACCGTTTTTTTAGTCTGAGGGTCTGCATCGCTGGAAGTTTCAGCGGCGGCTGAGCCAATTGAATCAAGCGTGACAAGCTCCAACTGAATGAGTGCTGACGACTTAGCTTTTATACTAGGTCGCTCTATAGGTTCAGTCAACATGCCCGCCCATACTACTAATCCATGTAAGGCAATAACCAAAATCATTACCCATACATGAACAGGCCGATAAAATGGTTTATTTATCATAATACTTTGGCAATTAGTGAGGGGTATCGAAATCGGTTCATAGTCCAATCATCAAAAAGTCGTCTGTTTTTATAGCTATTATCTTGAATAGTCATTACTTATCTTGCGCTAAATAAATATATAGCACAAGTAGCGTTATACCCTTAAATCAACCACTTATCAGACTTAAATTTTGAATTTCTCGTTATTATGTCTTTTAATGAATTGTCTTTTAATGGGTTGAGTTATATAGTCGATTAAAAAACGACCCGTCTTGAAAATGAGTCGTATCGTTCGCAGTTATATAGTTAGTAGCTAATAAAGCAAAAACATAAGGAAAAATGATGAATACTACCAATAAACCCCTTCGTATCGATATCGTCTCAGACGTGGTCTGCCCTTGGTGTGTGGTCGGCTATAAACAACTAGCACAAGCACTAAAGCAGACTGATACTGACTACGAAATCTATTGGCATCCGTTCGAATTAAACCCAAGCATGCCAAGTGAGGGACAGAATATGCGCGAGCATATCATTGAAAAATACGGCTCGACTCCGCAAGAGTCAGACGCTAGCCGCGCTAGAATCACTCAAGCAGGGGCTGATGTCGGCTTCGACTTTAACTTCACTGATGAGCTGCGCATGCATAATACTTTTAATTTGCATCAGCTACTGCATTGGGCACAAACGCAAGGGCGTATGCATGAGTTAAAGCAAGCCCTATTTACAGCGCACTTCACGGATGGTCGTAATATCTCAGATAAGGAAGTGCTCGCTGATATAGCGGCAGAGACTGGTCTTGATCGCGCGGAAGCGTTAGCCGTACTAGCGGATCAGCGCTTTGCAGAAGAGGTGCGAGAGATTGAGCAACATTGGCAGCGCCAAGGGGTACAAGGTGTGCCTGCCATTGTCTTTAACGAGCGTCATTTAGTCAGCGGTGCGCAAGGAGTAGAGAATTTTACTAGCATCCTCAATCAATTAGCAGATATGCCAGAGTAATTGTCATTAGATATTCTTGCGAGATGAATTTCAATCTTCCTGCTTTCTTCTGACTATTATGTTGAGAATAAAGCAGGTTTTTTTGAATAAAGATAAAACCATTAGGCTTGGTTTAATTCAATCTTTAACTTTTTGGCGGCGTCGATAATTTGCTTTCTGGTGGCTTTGATAGCACCTCGATTGAGAGCAGCTTCTCGCATCTGCACCGTGATATCATAATGCGGATAGCTAGCATGACGATGAAACAGACGCGCATCAACCTCGATGAGCATGGCAAAATCATGCAGCTCTTGCAGACTATCGGCTAGCATGTGACACCACTGATAGCCTCTAAATTCAATCTTCACATAATCAACATAGACCGCCATGCTCATTACTCCTTTCAATTAAGGCGGCTTAATCGATTACCGCTGTCATCTCAATCTCAATAAGCAGACCGGGCATAGCTAAGGTTTGTACGCCAAGCAAAGTATTGGCAGGAGGGGTCGCTTCACCATAGAAGCTCGCGATAGCTGCCCCGACAACTTCTAAATCGTCAGGCTTGAGATCGACGATATAAGTGCGCATACGTACCACATCTGCCGGTGTCGCTCCTGCTTCTTGCAACACCGTTTGCAAATTATTAAAGACCTGCTCGGTTTGTTTCGCTAAGTCCTCTTCCCCTACTATTTGACCTGCTTTATCCCATGCCAGCTGACCTGCACAGTGAATGACGGTACTGCCCTTTGCTTTGGTCGCGTGCGAGAAGCCAAACTGTAGGCTGTCATAAATAGTGCTTGGATTGATTTTTTGATGAGTCATTTTATTATCCTAACTTTATTGTATTGTGCTATTTTTTCTAAAAATACAGTGAAGCTGTTTTTATCATATTAGAGTGTTGGTCGACACTCACTTGAGTGCCGCAGTGACTTTGGCTAGCATCGGCGGTATGTCATGCTTATCAGTCATGACCTCGAGCATAACAAGCTTATCAGTGGTCGCCATTGCCGTTTTCAGCGCTTCTTTGAGCTCGCCTGCGGTATTCGCTTGCAGTGATAGGCTGTTGTCTTCATTACCGCCAAATGCTTGCGGCATCAGCTGCCAGTCACAGGTAGGAATATCATTATAACGGGCATTTTCGCCATGAATCGCGCGCTCAACGGTATAGCCGCTATTGTTAACCAATACGATAATAGGGTTAGTGCGCTGTTGCAGCATCACCGCTATCTCTTGAATCGTTAACAGCGCTGAACCATCACCAATGAGCAGCACGCTACGCTTATGTTTCGATGCCACACTAGCGCCTAAGCTCGCTGGCAAGGTATAACCAATTGAACCCCACATCGGCTGCCCATAGCAAGTCACCCCATCAGGTAAGCGCACATCGCTAATGCCAAAATAGGATGTTCCTTGATCGGCAAATACCACGTTACCTGCTTGTAGATGCTGAGCAATGATATGCCACAAGTCGTCTTGACGAATCGCTTCATCATCGCCGCCTTGTTGCTCAAAGGCATGCACCTCCTCGCTAAGAGGTTTTGGCGTAATCTCAACTCCAGAAATCATCACGTCATGCAAGGCTTGCAAGGAGTCTTTAAGCGCGATAGGTGCAAAGTTCTGCCCGCCGATACTCGCCCGCTCGTAATGCAAATCGACCACCACCTCATCGTCAATGTCTTGGCTAAATCCGGCTGTCGTCGTATCGGTAAACTGCACGCCAATCTTAATCAAGCATTCGCAGTTCTCGACCGCATCTTTGACCACCGGCCTTGAGGCGTCTCCAGCATAAGTTCCTGCCCAACGCTCGTCTTGCTCATCAAGCAAAGTCTTGCCCCATGATAACGTGGTATAAGGAACCTCAGTATCTGCAATCAAGGCCTTAAGCTCGTTTTGCAGTCCTAAGCGATGCACCATTAAGTCAGCAATGATAGTGGTCGTCTTATTAGGCAGAAAATCTACTAAAGACGCTTTAAACGCTTTTAGCGCCGCTTGGCTGGTCATATTCTCTTGACTGTCATCGAGCTTAGTCGTTGGCGGATAAATGGGTAGAGCTGCGACATCAGGCGATAGCATCAAATAGCCTGGACGATACTTTTTGAGTACCATACGTATCACCCGATCAATCTCAGAAGCGGCATTCTCGGGCGTAATCTGGGCACGGGCGACAGTGACCGGCTCGACCATTTTTATAAAATGGT
This sequence comes from Psychrobacter sp. 1U2, assembly GCF_051847575.1. Lineage (NCBI taxonomy): Bacteria > Pseudomonadati > Pseudomonadota > Gammaproteobacteria > Moraxellales > Moraxellaceae > Psychrobacter > Psychrobacter sp. 1U2. The sequence continues at coordinate 15,207 of NZ_JBPYDC010000013.1, read as the reverse complement.
TAAAGGTGCCGTCCCCTAACGAATGGTGCAAACGGCGCTTGTCATGTTGCTGCTGCATAGTCGGGGTGCCAACTACTTGTAACACTGGCGCATATTCTGCAAACGAGCCGGCAGTCGCATTGATAGCCGACAACTCACCCACCCCAAAAGTCGTCACTAAGGCGGCAAATCCGCGCTCGCGAGCATAGCCATCAGCAGCATATCCAGCGTTTAGCTCATTGGTATTACCAACCCAGCGCAGCTTATTAGACTCAATAATGTTATCTAGATAAGCTAAATTATAGTCTCCTGGTACGCCAAAGACTTCGGTAGCACCGGCCTCGGCAATACGCTCAAATAGATAGTCAGCGATAGTGTAAGGTTTAGTCATTGTATTATTTATCATTGTTATCGTCCTTTATAGATATTGATAGTAGCCACTGCTAAGCAACCTTATTTTTAGCGTTTTTTCATGGTTACTATTTAATCAAGTTATCATACTGATATCGCTATTGGCCCTTGGTTTTACAAAATTAGAACCTATAGCGCGCTTAGATATACTACAAAAAAGAGAACAGAAGCCCTAGAAACCACTCCCTATTCTTAAACGGTGTGATGCCAGAAGCTCTAATCTATCAGAGCAATTTTTATAATTCACTTATCATGCAAGTTTGGATAATTAGTTAAATTACCTATTACTCATCATGATTTTAAATCAGACTAATTATAAACAGTCCTCCTTGCGCCACTTGCCAGCCATATCTCCTCTTGCACACTGGAACTGCTCACCATACTGGACAAAATTCCAAATGGCATTTAAATCATCACTTTTTTCGAGCTTAAAACTCACCCGATATCTATGACCGCTGACACTGTCATCCATCAAGCCTGTTTTTTGCATGATGACCACTGCCGTTTTGGGCTGTTCGGTATTAGGATAATAGAACACTTGTGCTAGATCATAGTCCTCATGCACGCTGCTAATCGGTAGATTGATCAAAGCGAGTTTTTCTACAGCGCAACTGATAACCCCTTCAGCGACAGGACAAGGCGCTATCGCCTCTGAGACGCCTCTACCATTGATACGGATACGCTTAAAGTTATCAGGATTGGCAACCATCTCTCGAGTGGCGTAGTCTGACGTATAGCCACTGCTCGCTTGGGTAGAGGTACTAACGACAAGGGCGCCAACTATCAATACCAAAACTCCAAAAACTTTCCATAAATAACTGGCGGTATGGTTATTTGTCACTGTGTTTGCAGCAAACAATAAACGCATGACATTCTCCTTAAGGCTATGGCAATTTTAATAAATAACCACTTATAAATTTAAAAATCGCTCTATGATAAATATAACAGAGTGGTAACGGCTGTTAAACAACGTCCTTCTGTTACCTATAGTCTGTTATCTAAAAACAGGAACAGCTTAACTAACCTTAGGATTAAATATTTGAGAGAGGAGCTACTACGCTATAGTACGACTTATTTAGTAATATCTTATGGTACTGATTTCTTTCTAGCGCTGAACATCATTACCCATTAGCAGGTATTTGAAACTTTGTCATTTTCTAGTTGACAGAATATAAAAACTGCGTATAATACGCCTTCATCATCTGATGATAGTTAATCAAACGATGAATCAGCGGGATTAGCTCAGTGGTAGAGCATAACCTTGCCAAGGTTGGGGTCGAGAGTTCGAATCTCTTATCCCGCTCCAAATATGGCTCGATCAGAGCAAAAAGCCTCACTACTCTTTATATGGGAAGTGAGGCTCTTTTTTGTCTATTTTTCGGGGTTGTAGCAAGATTTAATGTTAACTGATCAGTTTAATTGTTAAGCTTATTTAATATATTAGGAGCTCAAAAATCAGCACCGTGACCAAATTGTGAGAAAGTGAATATTATAAATTACCCCACCCTCAATTATACGTTTTGAAAAGCCTTATATATAAGGCACTGCCTAGGCCGCTTAAAATTTATATTTCTTAAAAATTAGAAGTAAAGCGTTCACTACTAAATGGCTGGGCATCAATAAATAATGGCTTACCACTGATCATCTCTTCAATGAGACGTCCTGTCACTGGTCCAAGGGTAAGACCTTGGTGACCATGACCAAAAGCAAACCATAAGCTATCGTGTTTTGATGCAGGTCCGATAACTGGCTTCATATCTGGCATGCAGGGTCTAGTACCACACCACGCTTCGGATTCCACAGCAACCTCAAGCGGTAGAACCTTTCTTGCAAAAGTGAGCACTGTTTCTAGTTGATTAAAGTCTTTTGAAGCACCTAGCATTGCCATTTCAGCGCCAGTAGTAATTCTAACGCCCTGCTCCATTGCACCTATGACAAAACCTTTATCAGCATCGAATAAACTATGAGAAAATGAGTTTTTCTCGGTGATTGCAAAATGCTGATGGTATCCACGCATAGGAAATAAAGGAATCTTATAACCTAATGGCTTGATAAGATTTGTTGACCAAGGACCTGCAGCAATGACTAGATTCTGACAAAAGTAAGTATCACTATCGGTAACAACCTGCCAGCCCTCGTCTGTCTGTATGATGCTTTGTACATCAGCCTGCTTTATTTGCCCTGCCATTTTTTCAAAATTTTCAGCATAGGTTTTTACAAGTCGGCTTGGGTTTTTTATCTGCCATGAGTTCTTCCAATGTATACCGCCAACATAGTCTGTAAAGTTTACATTTGGCTCTAATTCTTTCAATTCTGCGAGTGATAAGACCTGATACTCTACACCTTGCTCAGCCGCTTTTAATGCTTTGCTAATAGCTTTCTCAAAATTAATTGGTTTACGATGAAGCTCGATCCAGCCTATTTTTCTGACTAACTCATCAGCGCCTGAAGCCTTAATCATAAGATTATGCTCGTTCGTGCAATTCTGAATTAAAGTAGCCCACTCTTTATCGATTTCTTCGAGCTTTTTTGGGCTTGAGTTTATCCAGTATTGTAATAAAGGGCGTTGAAGACTATATATAGCAGACCAACGATATCGAATATCAGTACTGTTATTAGGCAATACCCTTAAAACCTCTTTAAAACTTCTAGGAAACGGTTTAGTCGTTACCGCTTCTCTGGTGATAATACCGGCATTACCATATGAAGCTTCTTCTCCTGGAGATTTCTTATCTAACAAAAGAGTTTGAGAGTTGTTCTTTTGCAGATGCCAGGCTATAGAGGTTCCCACTATGCCTGCACCAATAACAATCACGTCATAGCGCATATTAGTACTCTCAAATAACAAGTTAATTTTATCAATGTTAAGTAGTCTTTTATAAGATTAATAAAATAATTAACAGCTAATATTTATAACTCAACAAACTGACCCAAACCTGCTGTTTTAGCTTTTTGAGCAATTTTTAAAGCGACTGCAGCATCAAAGCTTGCGGCTCCAACAGATTTAAACAGTGTTACCCCTTTTTTATCTTGGTCGATAGTAATTTTTTTTGTCACCAAGTCGGCTAAATCGCCAGTTAAATTTTTCCAAGTCCAGTCACAATCCTCAGCAGCGTCCGCCTGAATCAAATCGCCTGCTTCATGAAGACCACCTTCAATATCGTCGATGAAGACGTGCGAGCAGGCTTCAATGATAGAATCGCTGACTTCCTTCATCTCAGGCTGATAAGCGCCTACCGCATTAATATGTGCGTCGGCTCTGATTTGACTGTGTTCAAACAACCCTTCGGTTGCGCGAGTCGCCAAGTTAATAATATCGGCATCTTTTAAAGCAGTAGCAATATCTTCACAGACTTCGATAGTCACCGGCCACTCTGGATACTGATCAGCGAATTGGGTTTTAAAGATATTGGCACCCTTAGTAGTTCGATTCCAAAGTACTACCGTTTTAATATTTGGACAAACCGTAAGCACAGCATTCAGCTGCTCATAAGCCATCCCGCCGCAGCCTATTACCGTCACTTGCTGACTATCCGGCTTTGCTAGATACTTGCTAGCGATACCCGATAGTGCTGCCGTACGCACTTGGGTAACGTAAACACCATCCATAAAGGCAAGGATTTCACCAGTATCATTATTTGAGACGCTCACCACAGCAGTAGTCGTGGGAAGATCCCGCTGTGGATTATCTGGGCAAATAGTTACCAGTTTAACGATAGCAAACTCTTCATTACCGTCAAACAGTACCGAAGGCATCGATAAGTGTGAGCCACTGTTTTTATCGCTGGCTGTAAAAGTCGGAATAACTAAGCGTTCAGGGCACTTCACCCACTCTGGATGTTGCGCTTGTAGCTTCAATAACATCTCGATGGATTCAATAGCCATGGACATATTCAGTTGATCTTTCACGGTTTTGCTGTCTAAAATTCTCATAGTGATTTCTTAATATTTATAGGAGTGTTAGCATCAATCCTTGACACTTTATATTAGTTAATACTTAGACCTTTCACTGATAAAATAAATAAACTCTACTACATATCGAAAATCTTACCGCGATTCATAACATTATTGGGATCAAAGACTTTTTTGACTTCTCGCAAATAGTCAATCTCAAGGGCGCTACGGCTATACTGTAGATAAGGCTTCTTAGTCATACCCACACCATGTTCAGCTGATACCGAGCCGCCATATTTTTGTACGGTTTCAAACACATATTTATTGACGATTTGACACTCGCGAAAGAAATCATCTTTGCTCATGTTTTCAGGCTTTAAGATATTGAGATGTAAATTACCATCGCCGATATGTCCAAACCAGCACACTTCAAAATCAGGGTAGTTGTGACTGACAATCGCATCAATCTCTTCGATAAACTCAGGTACGTAGCTGATGAGTACCGACACATCGTTCTTATAGGGCGTAAATACCGAGATAGTCTCAGAGATGTATTCACGTAGCTTCCATAGCTCAGCCGCTTGCGCCAGGCTCTGACTCATCACCCCATCGACGACCCAACCTTGCTCCATACATTCTTCAAATATCGCCATCGCCTTATCCATGATCGGCTCATAAGGCGCTTCGAACTCCAACAGGGTATAAAACTTAGTACGCGATTCAAACGGCTCTTGTACTTGACCGTGCGCCATTAGCTTATCTATTGCTACCTCATCGAAGAATTCAAAAGCAGTTAGATCAATCTTAGCCTGAAAGGCGGATAGTACGTTCATTACATCGTTGAAGCTGTCCATACCTAGCACCATGACGTTCAAGTCTTGCGGTAAGCGATCCAGCTTAATCTGCGCCTGAGTGACGAAGCCAAGTGTGCCCTCAGAACCGATGAACAGTTGACGCAGGTCATAACCGGTGGCATTTTTCACCATGCCGCGATTGAGATGCAAGATATCGCCTTTGCCGGTGACCACGGTCAAGCCCATAATCCATTGACGGGTCATACCATAGCGAATCACTTTTATACCGCCAGCATTGGTACCGATGTTGCCGCCCATTTGGCTCGAACCTGCCGAGGCAAAATCGACAGGGTAGTATAAATCTTTGGATTCAGCGAACTGCTGCAGCTGCTCTGTAACCACGCCGGCTTCGATCTCAACCATACGATCAGCGGGATGGAATTGACCAATAGCATTCATCTTATCCATACTGACGACGATCTCACCATTAGCAGCTACTGCGCCTGCCGATAGACCGGTACGACCACCGCTTGGGGTCAAGACGACGTTATGATCGTTGGCTAATAAGACAATCGCTTGTACTTGCTCGGTTGATTTCGGAAAGACGATAGCGGCGGCGGCAGGCGCGAAATGCTTGGTCCAGTCTTTACCCCAATGCTCTAAGCTTTCGCTATCGGTTTTTATTTGGCTGGAGTCATAACCATAATCTTCTTGTAGCGATTGTATAAGGACCTCAATGATGGCTTGAGATGGCTTTAGAAGTTCTTTCACTAGACATATTCCTTACGTATGATAAAAAATAGAAAAATTACCTAAATATAAAATACTGTATAGGTAGTTTTCATATTGATATTGTTCTACCTAATGATTCTTAAGCACTGCCCTGTATGATACAAAGTAAGTCCTAACTCGGTAAATCCAGATTTCATGCCTGATAGAGCAACTTTTGACTCTTCCAAGGTTTTAAAAGGTAGCGGAATACTATTTCTATCTCCGGTTAGGATATAATCAGCAAAACTTTTCCCCATTAGTGTTCCAGTGGTAATGCCACGCCCATTATAGGCAGTTGCTGTTAAGATGCCTTCATCTGGCTCCAGTACCCGAAAAATATGATCTTGAGTAAAGCCAAAATTACCATACCACTCATACTGCCAATTAAACTTAGGCAAATAAGGGTAATAGCTTTTTTGCACACAATTTGCCCATGATTGATAAAAAGATTTGGGCTTACAAGCACTACCCCCTACTGTACCAAGTAACAGCCGGTTATCATGATCACGGCGAAAACTGGACAAGGCCAAACGAGTATCCCAAGCACCATTTTTATGAGGCAAAATTCGATCTGCCAGCTCGCCAGTTAAAGGCTCGGAGGCAATCTGATAGTAAGATACCATGTAAAAAGTCTTAGTAACCTCAGTCCATTCCCCTTCAGTATAGGCATTGGTAGCGATAATGACTCGCTCTGCTTTTACATTAGCCTCAGGTGTTCTTACATACCATTGCCCATCGGATTTCTCTAAACTATCAACAGCAGACTGCTCATAAATAGTCACTCCCAAACTAGTCGCTACTTTAGCTAGACCATTTACATAAGCTAAAGGATTTAAAGTACCAGTACGGTGATCTAATAGCGCTTTATTAATACTAGTAGTGCCACAATATTCATGACAGCGACTGCCTGTTAGCACTTCAACATGTACCCCACGTCGCTGTAATTGTTCATACCTAATGTCAACGTCAGCTTCTCCTTTAGCGTTATGGGCCATATGAAGATTACCGGCCTGAGTCGCTTGCGCATCGATATCATAACGCTTGATTAAATCAAACACTAAACTTGGCGCTTGACCTAACGCCTGTGTTAAACGCTCACCTTCTACATCCCCTAACACCAAATTTAGATCATCAGGTCGTGCCCAAGTTCCTGCATTGACTAGTCCTACACTTTTCCCTGAGCCTCCACTACCAATAGCTTGGCTCTCAAGGAGGATAACCTTTACGCCTTTTTCGGCTAAATGTATCGCCGCTGATAACCCTGTATAGCCACCACCAATAATACAAACACTAGTTTGCATATCACTTGTAAGTTTGTTGTAGCGATCAATCTTAGGAGCAGTGAGGCTCCACAAACATTGCTCTTGCAACATCTCATACTCCTTATATATTATACTTGTTGTACAGTAGAGATCATGCGCTCATTATTGATAGCAGTAGGCTCTTCGCGAGGGATAAATTTATTCAAGACGACCCATAACAAGCCAAATAGTGGAGATAGCCAGCAGGCAAAGGCAAATGGGGCGTAAGTTAAAGTCGCAATACCTAAAGTTGCAGCGACAAAGCTACCGCCCATATTCCAAGGAATAAGTGGCGATAAGAGCGTACCAGAATCTTCGATAGAGCGAGTCAAGGTCGTACGCTTATAGCCCATTTCTTTGTACTTATCCTGCAATAAACGTCCTGGTAAAACACAAGTGGTATAGACGTCACCAATAAGTGTACCGACCCCGAGCGTACTAGCATAAGTCGTTGATACTAACCCCACTCTCGATTTAATCATCTTATTAATTTTAGCCATAATGGCCTTCAATGTACCGTAATGTTCGATTGAGCCAATAAAAGCTAAGGCAAAGATGGTCAAGGTCACAACCCAAGTCATTGACATAACGCCGCCTTTGGACAACAGTTGATCGACGACAGCAAAACCAGTTTCACTAACAAAACCATTTTGCAGAACATTAAATATCTCACTAACCCCCACGCCTTGCATAATAAAAGCGATCAAACCTGCTACTACGACGCCTGATAGTACGGTTGGTATAGCTGGCATTTTCATAACGGCTGCAATGATGACGACAAGAGCCGGTAATAAAGTAATAATACTCAGGTTGTAATTAGCTGCTAGAGAGGTTTGAATTTCTTTAATAGAAGATAAATCAACATTTTCTGCACCGTAGCTCATACCAAGCCAAGCATAGATAATCAAAGCCGTAATCATGGCCGGAACAGTGGTAGGCAACATACCGCGGATATGGTCCCAAAGTTCAATACCGGCAGCGGCTGGAGTCAAGTTCGTAGTGTCAGACAAAGGAGACATTTTATCTCCAAAGAAAGCTCCAGAGACGATAGCGCCACCCGTTAATGATGGTGGAATGCCTAATCCTAGACCAATACCCATCATAGCCAAACCGACCGTGCCAACCGTGCCCCACGAGGTGCCCGTTGCAACAGAAATGATGGCACAAATAATACAAACAGAGACTAAAAATGAAGAAGGAGAAAAGACACTAAAACCATAATATAAAATCGTTGGCACGGTACCTGCAATAATCCAAGCACCGATGAGCATCCCGACACCCATCAAGATGATCATGGCTGGCAGACCGATTTTAATGACCTTCAAAAAACGCTCTTCCATACCATCCCAACTGCGGCCACGCATCTTCATAAATAAACCAGTGATTAAGATGCCACAAGCTAGCGGAATATGCGGAGTAAAATCTTTAAAGACAAAGAATTGCACCATTAGAATAATGGCTGTTAATACAAGCGGAGCAATATCTAGCAGGAAGCTAGAAGAAGGGTCATAACCATCGATATCAGGGTCATGTGGCTTTTTTTGTTTATCTGCAATCATAATATATCTACCTATCCTTAGTAGTTACAACCAAATCCATTGGTATATTTTCATAGCATAGTGTTAATCATCGAACAGTTAAAAAGAATCTGACAAACGAAGTCAGTTCTCCAAATGGACTACCTTAAAAATCAGTCAAGACAATATTCGATGACTTCGTTAAAAGCACACTATGACATTAGAAAAAATAGACTTTGAGAAAGGAATGAAATTTAAAAATGAAGGTTAAAAATTAATACTACTTCAGATGGCTATCCACTATTTTTACAACCTAATTTACGTTCTACAATTAGATTGTAAAAGCGCTTAGATGGTGAACAGTTCAAGCCAAGGACAGTTAAGCGCATTTTAAGTGCGCTTAACCGAATAAAAGTATCCTTTACTCATCAACAATTAAAGTTTGAGTTAACCAAAACTGATACCTTGAGCCAGTGGCAACTCTTTTGAGTAATTAATAGTATTAGTCTGACGGCGCATATAGACTTTCCAAGCATCAGATCCTGACTCACGACCACCGCCTGTTTCTTTTTCGCCACCAAACGCTCCACCAATTTCAGCGCCACTGGTACCAATGTTGACGTTAGCGATACCACAATCACTGCCGCGATCACTCAAAAAGGTTTCAGCCTCACGCAGATCATTGGTAAATACGCATGATGATAAGCCTTGAGGCACATCGTTTTGCATCTCAATCGCGTCATCAAATTCTTTGTAAGTCATAACATATAAAATGGGTGCAAAAGTCTCACTTCTAGCAACATCATTTTGCTCATCAAACTCTACAATAGCCGGCGTCACATAGTACGCATTAGGATATTTATCTTCGAGTACCCGCTCGCCGCCGGTGACTTTACCACCCGCTTCTCTTGCCTTCTTTAAGGTCTGTTGCATATTATTGAAGCTATCTTCATCAATAAGCGGACCTACCAGATTGCCTTCTAATGGATGACCAATAGTGACGGTTTCATAAGCGGATTTAATTCGTGGCAAGATATCGTCTTTAACAGACTCATGCATGAATACACGCCGTAATGTCGTACAACGCTGACCTGCTGTACCAACCGCTGAGAATAAAATCCCACGTAACGCAAGATCCAAATCTGCACTTGGCGCCAAGATCATAGCATTGTTACCACCAAGCTCAAGCAAGCACTTACCAAAACGATTTGCAACTTTTGGTCCTACCTCGCGACCCATACGGGTACTACCCGTTGCACTAACTAAAGCAACGTCTTTATTTTCAACTAAGGCGTTACCAACATCCGTCTTACCTAATAATACTTGTGAGAGATGATCTGGCGCATCACCAAATTTGGCTAAGGCTTTTTCAAACATTGCCTGACAGGCTAAAGCGACTAAAGGGGCTTTTTCTGATGGCTTCCAAATTACAGGGTTACCACAAACGATAGCTAGTGCTGTATTCCAAGACCAAACCGCAACTGGGAAGTTAAAAGCAGAGATAACGCCAATCACACCAAGCGGATGCCATGTCTCACGCATATGATGACCTGGACGCTCTGATGCAATCGTTAGACCATAGAGCTGACGTGAAACCCCAACTGCGAAGTCGCAGATATCAATCATTTCTTGTACTTCGCCTAGGCCTTCTTCTTTAATCTTGCCCGCCTCAAAGGACACTAGCATTCCTAAGTCTTCTTTGTGTTCACGCAATACCTCGCCCAATAGGCGAATTAGCTCACCACGTCTTGGAGCAGGAACCACACGCCATTCTTTAAAGGCTTTTTTAGCGTTAGCAATCTTGGTATTGACATCACTAACACTGTCTAGGGTAATCTTACCAATAACAGAACCATCTATAGGGCTGTTAACCTCAAAGTCGCCATTTTGGTATTGTTCTTCTTTGACACCCATAGCGGACATATACTGCTTAATCATAACTCATCCTTTTATATTGATTTTTACTTCCTTGGAAGACTTATTAAGTTACCTTGCAGCAAACTAAGTTGCAAAATAATTAATCTCCTACTAGCATTCCTTTTTGGAATGCTGCTTAAATAACTCTCTTATCAATATGATGCTTTCATCTATTGCCACACTAAGCATGGCTATTTAATGCCATCAAACACGCTTCAAGACTTTGGGCTTGCATCGCTTGATATAGCTCAAGCTCATTATGTACACCCGCCCCCAATGCGCCCTCAAACTCCTGTTGGTTTGAGTTACCCTCATAACTGCTTTGTTTGTCATCATGAAGATTGGACTGAAAAATCCCTGCAGCACTTACTGGCAAAAAATCCTCATAGACGATAGGTTCAAGACGAACAGCACCTTGCTCAATCAAATGAGTCATAGCTTGTTTTGAGATGATGTCATTTGAACCATTTCCCTCTAACTCATTTATTCCTGATTTAGAACTAACACTACTCGCATCTTGAGCATCATTAACCGCCTGATAGTAAAAATAAGCGAGTCCCTCATCATGTAGTGTTTGATAATCATCTGGGAAGGCTTTAAATGATTTTTCTAGTTTTTGATAATACTCTGAAGCATTATTTGCATTCGGCGTCACGCCTAACTGACTGCGAGCTTGACTAAGTAATTTGTCATACAACTCTCTGCCTTTAGGGGTTAAAGCCACACCGCGCTGTTCAATCTCACCAAAGCGCGCGGTGTGATGACCGCTATCATAGCCGCCTGCTGAGTTCTCAAAACTAACCGCTTCTTCTAGCGCCTTAAAGCTGGTTTGTCGTAATAAAATAGGACAGTCTCTTCTTGGTGGCCCCTCTATGATAGCTTTTGGCGGAATGCCTTTTGCCTGCATACCTGCCTGCACCGCATCTATATCTAAGGTTCTAGGGGTCAGATGATTGATATGAGGCCCCTTAAAACCAACGACATCGGCTATGAGTCCGTGTTGTGCTAATAGCTTTTGATACAGCTCTTTCGAGACTGGCGTTTTATCATGCCAACGAAAGGTTTCTAGAGCCTCTTTAACAAACCGCTCAGCTTCATCAGCCGTTAGACCACCCTTCTCCTCAAAGCGTTCAATTAGGCTAACTACATTGTCTGTAAAAATATTGCGTTTAGCCAAGGTGTCTGCTGCTTCTTGTTTTAAGACCTTGTCAGCAATTAGATCTAAGCGTAATAATGAGGTAAACACCCGAAATGGGCTTTTATGTAATGACTGCGTTTCAGTCGCTCTAAAAGCGGTAGAGTGCACTGGCACACCAGCTGGTGCCAAATCATAGTAGCCAACAGGGACCATGCCCATCACTGCAAAAAGTCTACGCATCATGCTAAGCTCAGCGGCGGTACCTAATCTGATTGCTCCATGGCGCTCCAGATTGAGCCGATCAATCTCTCCGGTATGTTCAAGCTGCTCTCTAATCTCAGGCTGCTTGCTTAGCACTCCTGTATTGACATCAGTCACTAAATCGATGAGGTCACCATATAATGGCACTTCTTTTTGGTACATCTCTGACATCGCTATAGAGAAATCATGGCGAATATCATCACTGCTTATAAATATATTTTTCACAGATAAGTATCCTTGTTAGGTAAAGCTTGCTTGATAGAGAGTTTTTAATTGAATATATAATGTACCCGTATACGATGGTAATAATAATCAGGCCGTATTGAAGACTATGATTTCGGTGATTCATTAGGGATAGCAGCGAGTACTTCTTTTAAAATATCGAGTCCAGAGGTTAAGGTGTCAGGTTCAATAGTCAGCGGTGGTAATAGTCGAATAATATGCCGATGCTTTCCACTTGGCATCAGTAGTAATCCCCGCTCTCTAGCTTGTTTTAGTACATAAGACATAACGCTTGGGTGCGTACCATAAGTAGGATGACGTAGCTCTATACCACGCATAGCCCCCACTCCGGTGAGTCCATGCAACCACGGGGAGATGCCTTGTTGCTGCCACTGAGCTACTGTGTCTTCGATAGTCTTTGCATAATGATTAGCAGATTGCCATACCTCATCTTCTTGCATGATATCTATAGTCGCATTCGCAGCAGCACAGGCCACTGGATTACCTGAATAAGTACCACCCAAGCTCCCTTTTGGCAGACCATTCATCACACTAGCTTTGCCTATCACCGCACCCAATGGCAAGCCTCCGGCGATGCTTTTACCCAGCAATATCATGTCAGGCTCAATTCCCAAATGCGTAAAGGCGAAAGGTGTACCAGTGCGGCCGTACCCGGACTGAATCTCATCCATAATGAGTAAGATTCCATTGTCATCACAAAAGGCGCGTAGATATTTGGCGAATGTCGCTGACATTAACTGAAAACCACCCTCTCCTTGTACTGGCTCCACAATAATGGCACCGATGTTGCCAATATCTGTCTCTACAGCAAATAAACGCTCTAAAGCATCGATAGCTTGTTGATCACTGATATCATTATCGGAGCTTGGAAAAGGAATATGGTAAACACCACCAGTTAAGGGGCCTAGCCCTCGCTTGTATGGAGCGACCTTACCGTTTAAATTGACGGCCGCTAGTGTACGGCCATGAAAGCCACCATCAAAGGCAATGACACCTGTGCGTCCTGTCTTCATACGAGTAATTTTTATAGCGTTTTCGGTAGCTTCTGCACCGCAATTGGTAAGCATTCCTGCAAGCTCACCTTTGATAGGAATGAGCTCGCACAATCTTGGAATAAAGGTTTGATACGGCATATGAGCAGCCGCATTATAAGCATAATGAATGAGTGACTGTGCTTGAGTGATAATCGCGCTCACGATGTGAGGATGGCAATGACCAAAGTTTAAGACACCGATACCGCCTACAAAATCAATATAGCAACGGTCTTTATCGTCCCAAACTTTTGCATTTTTACCTTTGATTAAAGTCAACGGATGCACCATCGTAAAAGCATCGGTGACATTATATAGCTGTTCCATGAATGTCTCTTACCTTCCTTAAGTTAGACATTCATTTGAACAAAACCACCTATTATCAGCAAACGAATAATAGTTGTGACTCCATTCCTTTAATTCATTGCCATAAAAAACCGGCATATAGCCGGCTCATTTATATATCTATTAGCTGTATTTTCTAAAATTATTGAGAGTCAACAACTTAAAATCTAACCTAAATCACAGTATAAAATTTAAGTCTTTCTTATGCTCGTTTGACTTTTCAAGATAAGCTGAGACCCATTCCAAAATAACTTTCACTTTATGTGAGTTGCCCAAGGATAAAGGATAAGACATATAATACGCACCCCTACCATTTGCAGCATAGCTCCATGCTGTCACCAGTGCGCCTGATCGCAGTTCTGGGGCTACTAAGCGTAATGGTACTAAGGCGATACCGTATCCAAGTAATGCCGCCGATATAGTGGTATGAAAAGTATCAAAGCGTGGACCCACAAAGGTACCGTCAATGCTGATATCTTGCTGCCTAAAATATTCATACCAAGCGCTAGGACGTGAGCTGAGTTGTAACAAGGTGCAGTTATCTAAATTATGTGTGCATGGTGATTTTTCTGTTAAATACTCAGGGTGACAGACAGCCACACTATATTCGTCAAACAACTTGATAGATTCCATGCCTGCCCATATTCCGTCACCATATAAAAAAGCAACATCGACATTTTGATCTTCAGAAAAAAACGGCCCAGCTAGCTCTTTTATATTCAAGTTAATCAACGGCTGCGCTTGGCTAAATCCACTTAATGCAGGCATCAACCAACGCGAGCAGAAGGTAGGGTGTGAGACAATTTTGAGTATTTCTGAGTTGTCGCTGTTTGACATCAGGCTAGTAGTTGCCGCTTCGATATGTTTGAGAATATCTAACACTTCAAGATAATAAGTCTTACCTGCTGGTGTTAACGATATTCGGTGCGGTGTACGATAAAAAAGTGAGAGGTTTAACATCTCTTCTAGCTGAGCGACTTGCTTACTAATAGCGCTCTGAGTCATGTGCATCTCTTGCGCAGCATTAGTAAAACTTAAGTGCCTAGCAGCGGTTTCAAAGCATTGCAGAGCAGTTGTCGAAGGGTATCTTCTAAAAGCAAGTTGGGTTTTGATTTCGTTTTTCATAACTTATTCATTCTATTATTCCACATAAATAATGTTTGCCAGCCTCATTAAATCGCTGACTCGACGCCTTTGCTTGCTCCTCTTTGTCAGAGATCCAAATAATCTATTGCTCTCTCTACTACTCGTACCAAAGTTAAAAGTAAGCTAACATGCCAAAGCCAAATACTATACGCATTATTTATTTGGGGCTGTAGTAGGCTGTAGTAGATAGGCATCTAATAAAAAAGCCTAATCCAACTATGCCCCTTCTCTAATTACTTGGTCTGGATCCTGAAACACTAACAGATTATGGATTATAAAGTGAGATTAAAACAATACTCACTCAGTTATATCTCTCAGCAGTTTATTAGTTACTACGACGAGTTTATGAGCTATACATGCTAACTCATGAAGTATCATCAAAACTAGGGCATGTCTTCAATTGGATAAGCCATAAATAATAGTTACAATACCGCATCTATTGAGACGATGCGAGAAGTA